>NZ_CP040821.1 GCF_005887635.2 Paroceanicella profunda
CCCACTGGGGTGGCGCCGGTGTCCCCCGCGATCATCTCCACCGCCTCCGGCGCCACGCCGAGGGTTTCGGCCACGATCTGCGCGAGGCCGCCCAGCGTGCCCTGGCCCTGGTCGGTGACGGAGGTGCGGCAGGTGAGGCTGCCGTCCGGCTCCAGGCTCAACCGGCAGGTTTCCTGTGCGGCCACGCGCACCTGCGCGGCCCGTAGAGCTGCGCGCCCACGCCGGTGAGCTCGACGAAGGTGGTGAGGCCGATGCCCGGTACACGCCCTCGGCGCGCAGGGCCGCCTGTTCGGCGCGCAGGCCGGCATAGTCCATCTCCGCCAGCAGCATGTCGAGGCAGGCGCGGGTGGTGAGGCTCTCGAGCACAACGCCGGTCTCGGTGGGGCCGGGGGTTTCGGGCGCCGCGCGGTAGTTGCGCCGGCGCATCTCGGCGGGGTCCAGCCCGCAGGCGGCGGCGGCCATGTCCAGCATCTGCTCCATGATCGCGAAGGCGATGGGCTGGCCCACGCCGCGGTAAGCCCCCACCGGCGCCTTGTTCTGGAACCAGGCCCGGGCGCGGGCGGCGTAATGCGGCACGCGGTAGGCGGCGGGGGCCAACTGGATGGCCTGCAGCGCATCGCCCACCGAGCCGCGCGGGTAGATCGAATAGGCGCCGAGCCCGGCGGCGAACTCGATCTCCAGCCCCAGGATGCGGCCCTCCGCGTCCACCCCCAGCCGGGCCTCGGCCTGGGCCTCGCGGGCATGGGCGTCGGCGAGGAAGCTCTCCAGCCGGTCGGCGGTGAACTTCACCCGGCGCCCGGTGAGCACCGCCAGCGCCACGGCGGCGATCTCGTCCGGCAGGGCGTGCAGCTTGCCACCGAAGGCCCCGCCCACGTCGGGGGCGATCACCTGCACCCGGCCCAGCGGCAGGCCGAACAGGTCAGCATAGATCTGCTGCATCTGGAACGGCGCCTGGTGCGACTGGTGGACGGTGAGCCGCCCCGTGCGTCGGTCGAACCCCGCATCCACGGCCCGGCCCTCCAGGCTCACCGCCGTCTGCCGCCCGAAGGAAAAGCGGTGGCGCACCACATGCGCCGCGCCCGCCAGGGCCGCGGCGGCGTCGCCGTATGCAATGCTGCGGTCCAGCGCCTGCTGCGGCTCCCAGGCGGCGGGGTCGAAGCCCGGCTCGAAGATGTCGGGCGGCAGGATGGCGGGGTCCAGGTCCTCGAACTCCACCCAGGCAAGCTCCAGCGCGCTCTCCGCGGCGCGGCGGCTTTCGGCCAGCACGGCCACGACCGGCTCACCCTGATAGCGCACGATCTCCCCCGCCAGCGCCTGCTGCGGCGGCGAGACATGCCGGGGCAGGGCGGCGAGGCGCGTCTGCCACGGCCCGCACACCGCTGCGAGATGCTGCGCGGTGTAGACGCCGGTCACCCCCGGGGCGGCGCGGGCCTCGTCCAGCTCCGTCGCCAGGATGCGGGCATGGGCATGCGGGCTGCGCAGGAAGGCGACATGCGCGGCGCCGGCGGCGTCCAGATCGTCGGTGTAGCGGCCCAGCCCCTCCACCGTGCGGCGGGCGGAGGCGCGCGGGGCGGAGGCGCCGATCAGTGTCCGGTCAGCGGGCATCGGCGGTCTCCTCCCGGGCGCGGATCACGTCCATCGCGGCGTCCACGATGGCCTCGTAGCCGGTGCAGCGGCAGAAGTTGCCGGAGAGCGCGGCGCGCACCGCCCCGCGCTCCGGCGCCAGCCCGGCGCCGATCGCCTCGTGCAGCGTGGCGAGCATGCCGGGGGTGCAGAAGCCGCATTGCAGCGCGTTGCGCGCCACGAAGGCCGCCTTCAGCGCCCGGCCCAGCGGGTCGTCCAGCCCCTCCACGGTGCGGACCCGGGCGCCGTCGGCCTGCACGGCGAGCATCAGGCAGCCGCGCACCGCGACGCCGTCCACCTCCAGCGTGCAGGCGCCGCACACCCCGTGCTCGCAGCCCAGGTGGGTGCCGGTGAGGCCCAGCTCGCCGCGCAGGAAATCCGCGAGGCTGGTGCAGGCGGAGATTTCGGCATTGACGGGCCTGCCGTTCACGGCCATCTGCACGCGCACCGTTCCGGAGGCTTCGGGATCAGGGGTCATATCGCCACATTCCATTGGTCAGTCCGACGTATTCCGTATACTAAGAACGCAATACCCGGCCGGGGGGCGGCGTCGCAGGGGGGTGCGGCCGCGCGGAACCGGGGGGAAACGAGAGGAAACAGATGAGAAAAGCCATCGTCCGCGTCGCCGACCTGCGCCAGCAGGTCTACGACAACCTGAAGGAGCGGATCACCCGCGGCGAGTTTCCCATGGACCACAAGTTCCAGGAAATCAGCCTCAGCCTCGCGGAGGAGCTGGGCGTCTCCCGCACCCCGGTGCGCGAGGCGCTGGCCCTTCTGGTGCGGGACCGCATCCTGGTGCAGGCGGTGCGCGGCTTCCGCTTCCCGGAATTCGGGCCGGAGGAGATCGTCGAGATCACCGAGATCCGCCTGCGGCTGGAGCCCTACGCGGTGCGCCTCGCGGTGGAGGTGCTGAGCGCGGAGAAACGCACCGCACTGGCCGGGCTGATCCGCGGCGAGATCGCCCGTCACGGCGAGGCCGACACCTGGGTTGCCGCGCACCGCCGGGTGCGCGCCGCGCTGTTCGCGCCGGTGCGCAACAAGCGCCTGATCGAAGCCATAGCCCATTACGAGGACACCATTCATTTCATGCGCGTCAACACGCTGCAGGACGCGCGCTGGCGAGGGCTCTCGGTCGGCGGATCGGCGAAACTGGCCGATGCCATCGAGGCCGGCGATGCCGGGGCCGCCGAGGCGGCCCAGGCCACGTTGCTGGGGCTGGCGCGGGATTCCTTCCTCGCCTGGAGCGCGGAGAACGCCTGAGCGCCGGCCCGGGGCGGCCCCGGCCCCGGCCCCGGCCCCGGCCAGGCTCAGTCCGCCGAGAGCAGGGCGCGCAGCTTCGCGATCGGCTCCGGGCTCGCCTCGGAGAGCTCCTTCCAGTAACGGTCCGCGGCCATCTGGCGGAACTCCGGCCCGAAGTCGATCGAGGTGATGCCGGCGGCGGCCTGCGCCTCCAGGTTCTCCCGGGTCTTGTCCTTCGACCAGCTCTCCATGTCCTTCTCGAACCAGGCGGCGGATTCGGTCAGCACCTGCTGCTGTGCGTCTGTGAGGCTCTCGTATTTCGCCTTGTTCATCAGCACGTTGACGATGACGGAGTAGAAGCCAGGGTCCACCCGCATCCTGGTCATCTTGTCCCAGCCGAAATCCTGTATGCCCCAGACCGGCCAACCGTAGCCGTCGATCACGCCGCGCTCCAGCGCGGTGAACACCTCGGTGGGCGCGATGGTCATGGACTCGATGCCAAGCGCCCGGAACAGCGCGCCGTAGTTCGGCTGCGCGCGGATGCGCATGCCCTTGAGGTCCTCCGGCCCGGTTATCTCCTTCGTGGTGTAGATGTGGAAGGGCACGTTCACGCCGTAGGTGGTGAGGTAGGTGGCGCCGAAGCGTTCTCCCGCCAGCTCATCGAGATAGGCATAGGCGCCGGAGGCGCGCTGCTCGGCCAGCGTCATGTCGGTGAGCAACTGCGCGTCGCCCTCGATCATCTGGCCCTTGTAGTAGGCCGGCGGGATGGAGGCCATGTCGAGCACGCCGGTGGAGACGGCATTCGCCTGCTCGGAGGGCGGTATCGCCTCCGGCCCGCCGACGACGCGGATCTGCAGCACGCCCTTGCCCACCTCGTTCACATGGTCGACGAAGCGCTTGAACGGCTCGCCATAGGTGGTGGGCAGCGGCACGAAGACGCCGGCCTTGAGGGTGACCTCCTCGGCGGAGGCGAGCGTGGCCGTGCTCAGCAGAGCGGCCAGGGCGGCGGCGCAGAAGCTTGCGGTGGATGTCATGCTGGGATTCCCTGTTGGTGGTTCTCGTTTTTCAGATGGTCCGGCGGGCCGTCGGCCAACCGGGGAAGGCAACGGCGCAGCAAGGCGCCGGCCTGCAGGCGGCGCACCGCGGCATGGGCCATCGGCTCCATCTCCGCGGTGACGGCGGCGGTGATCTCGGCAATGCAGGCGGCGTCGAAGGGGCGGTGGAGGGCGATCTCCCGCGCGGCCGCGCTGGGGCGCGGGCAGGGCTCTGGGCCGAAGATCACCAGGTCCAGCGCCACCGTGCGCCCGCCCTCCGCGCGCCGGCGCGCGGCCAGCCCCACCTCCGGAAAATCGCCGTGGCGCCGGGCGATCTCGTCGAACACGAAGCGCTCGCCCGGGGCCGCCACGGGCAGGGAGACGCCGGTGAGCAGCTCGTCCTCGGCCAGATCGGTCTCGAACAGCCCGCTGTAGAAGCTGCGCGCCGGAACCGAGCGCGCCCCGCCCGGGCCGCTGATCTCCAGCAGCGCGTCGAGGGCCACGGCGCAGGCCGGCATCTCGGCGGCGGGGTCCGCGTTGGCGAGGCTGCCGCAGGTGGTGCCCCGGTTGCGGATCGCGGCGTGCGCCACATGCGGCATGGCCGCGGCCACGAGGGGGCAATGCTCGGCCACCAGCGCCGAGCCGGCGGTCTGCGCATGGCGCACCAGCGCGCCGATCAGCAGCCTGTCGCCCGCGCGGCGGATGCTGTCGAGCCCGGGAATGCGGTTGATGTCGATGACCAGCACGGGCGCGCTCAGCCGCATCTGCAGCGTGGCGACGAGGCTCTGCCCGCCGGCGAGGATCCTCGCGCCGGGGTGCTCCGCCAGCAACCGGACCGCCTCGGCCACCGTCTCGGGGCGGGCATAGCGAAAGGGGGGCGCCTTCATCCGGTCTCCTGCCTGGGCGTGGACCCCGCGGGCAGCGGGGAGGGGGTGGGAGATAAGGCCTTGCCGGCCGTGTCGGTTGAATATACCGTATACGCAATACGTTTCAACCGAAATCCGGAGCGTTTCATGGCCGAAGACACTCCCCGCAGGGACACCACGCTGGAAACCGTCGTGATCGTCGGCGCCGGGCATGCCGGAGGGCGCGCGGCGCTGCTGCTGCGCCGCCACGGATTCGCCGGGCGCATCCTGATGCTGGGCGCCGAACCCGCGCTGCCCTATGAGCGCCCGCCGCTCTCCAAGGGGTTCCTGAAGGGCACGACCAGCGCGGCCGACATGTCCCTGCGCAGCGCGCAGGACTGGGCGGAGGCCGGCATCGAGCATATCGGCGGCTGCACCGTGACCCGGATCGACCCGGAGAGCCGCCGTGTGACCCTGGCCGACGGCCGCAGCTTCGGCTTCGACCACGCGATCTGCGCCACGGGCGGCCGGGCGCGCCCGCTGGCCCTGCCCGGGGCGGAGGCGCTGCTGATGCTGCGCGACCTTGCCGACGCGCGCGCCCTGCGCAGCCGGCTCGGCTCCTGCCGGCGGCTGCTGGTGGTCGGCGGCGGGGTGATCGGGCTCGAGGTGGCGGCCACCGCCGCCGGGTGCGGCTGCGCGGTCACGGTGCTGGAGGCGGGGCCGCGGGTGATGGCACGCGTGCTGCCGCCGGAGGCCTCCGCCTGGCTGGCCGGGCTGCATGCCGGCAACGGGGTGCAGATCCGCACCGGGGTGACACTGGAGCGCGTCCTGCCGCGCGGCACCGGCATTGCGGCGCAGACCGCCGAAGGGGTGATCGAGGCGGATCTCGGCCTCTGCGCCATCGGCATCCTGCCGGAGCCGGGGCTGGTCTCCGGCGCGCGTCACGGTGCCTCCCACGGGCTGCTCACCGATGAATATTGCCGGGTGGAGGGCGCGGGACCCCACGTCTATGCCATTGGCGACATTGCCGAAACGCCGAACCCCGTGCTGGGCCGCCCGCTGCGGCTGGAGACATGGCGCAACGCGGAAACCCAGGCCGCCGCCGTGGCCCGCACCCTGTGCGGCACCGCCACGCCGGCCTGCGAGACCCCGTGGATGTGGACCGACCAGTTCGGCTGCAACATCCAGGTGGTCGGTGTGTGGGAGGGCCGCGGCGAGAGGCTGTGGCGCGGGGCGCCCGGCGCGCCGGGATCGGTGCTCTTCTGGCACGAGGGGGGCCGGCCCCTCGGCGCGGTGCTGATCGACGCGGGCCGCGAGCGGCGCTTCGTCGAAGGGCTGGTGGCGGCCGGGAAACCGGTGCGCCCGGAGGCCCTCGCCGACCCGGCGCAGCGGCTGAAGTCCCTGCTCCCGAGCGCCGTTCCGGCGGCCTGACCCGGCGGCGCCCCGCCCCTCCCCTCCCTCCCAAGCCGCAGGACCTCACATGCGCTTCACCCTCATCGCCCATGTCACCGCCACCGACCCTGCCGCGCGCCTCTCCGACGCCGGGCTCGCCCACACGCGGGAGGTGCTCGCCGCCACGCCGGGCGTGACCATGGCGAGGCTCTACACCCCGGCGACGGCGCGGGATCTCTACACCGACGACGGCCCCTCGCCGGCGCTGGCCTTCCAGCTCTACTTCGACGAGCTGACCGCGCTGGAGGCCGCCGCGGGCCCGGCCGGCCCCCTCCGGGCGCTGGCCGACGGCTGGCGGGATCTGCCGGGCGCCACGGTGGCGCACCAGGCCATGCTGGTGCGGGCCTTCCCGGTGCCCGAGCCGAAGCCGGGAGGCACGCCGGAGGCCTGTTCCTACCTCGTGCATTACCCCGGCGCGGCGGAGGACCTGAACGCCTGGCTCACCTACTACATCGCCCATCACCCGCGGATCATGGCCACCTTCCCCGGGGTGCGCGAGATCGAGATCCTCACCCGGGTGGACTGGTGCGACGCCCTGCCCTGGCAGCGCGTGGCCTTCATGCAGCGCAACCGGCTGATGTTCGACAGCCCCGCCGCGCTGGAAGCGGCGCTGCAATCCCCGGTGCGGCACGTGATGCGGGCGGATTTCGAGAATTTCCCGCCCTTCGAGGGCAGCAACCTGCATTTCCCGATGTTCGCGGAAACCCTGACCCTGGCCGGCTGAACCCGGCCCGCTCCCGCCGCTCCGCGGCCGCGCGGGCCGGAGGCGGCGCTTGCGCCACGCCCGATGCCCGTGCCCTGCGGCCGGCGCCGGAGCAGGGCGGGGTGACGGGCCGGTCCGCCGGCGCCGCCGCACGAGGCGGGGCAGCCGCGCCCCGCACGGGCCGGGCAACACGCAGGTTCGGTCCCGGGCGCCCTGCCGGGCCCGGGAGATGCGCGGCAGGTGTCGGAGACGGCGGGAGCGGGCCGGGTGCAGCCGGCGTGCGGGCCCGGTGGCTCAGCCGCTCACCGTCATCTTGTCGATGCCGTAGATCCGGTCCACCACGATCAGCGCCACCACCGCCAGCAGCAGTTGCAGCGTGCTCAGCGCGGCGATGGAGGGGTCGAACTGGTGCTCCATGTAGCTCAGCATCACCACCGGCAGGGTGTTCGTGTCCGCCGAGCCGAAGAAATAGCTCACCGGCAGGTTGTCGAAGGAGGTGAGGAAGGAGAACAGCGAGCCCGCCATGATGCCCGGGCGGATCAGCGGCAGGGTGACATGGCGGAACACCGCGAGCGGGTTCGCCCCGAGGATGGCCGCCGCCTCCTCATAGGCGCGCGGCACGGAGCGGTACACCCCCGCCACCGTGCGCACCACGTAAGGCAGGCACACCACCGTGTGGGTGACGAGCAGCGCGGTGAAGGAGATGCCGATCCCCACCCAGGACAGGAAGAACAGCCCCGCGAAGCCGATCACGATCATCGGCATGGAGAGCGGCGAGAGCAGGAAGGTCATCACCGCCCCGGCCCAGCCGGCCCGGGAGCGGGCAAGGGCCAGGCAGGCCGGGATGCCGATGAGGCAGGAGAGCACGGTGGCGCCCACCGCCACCTCGAAGGACACGATCAGCGATGCGATGAACGGCTCGTATTCGAAGATGTGCCAGAACCATTTCAGCGACCAGCCGGGCACCGGAAAGGCCACGTAGGAGGCGGAGGTGAAGGAGACCACCACCACCACCAGGATGGGGGCGAGCATGAACACGAAGAAGACCACCACGAAGGCGAGCAGGCCGAGGGAGGCCCAGTCCGGGCGGGCGATGCGGGCCATCCTCAGCCTCCCTGCCGGCGCACGAGCCGGAGCTGCAGCCACAGGCAGACGAGGGCGATCACCAGCAGGATGGTGCTCATCGCGCTGGCCATGCCGAAGTCGCGCGTGGTGTTGAACTGCTGGTAGATGAGCAGCGGCAGGGTCTGCAGCCCGCCGCCCAGCAGCACCAGGGTGACGAAACTGCCGTTGGCGATCATGAACACCAGGATCGCCCCGGTGCCCACCCCGTCGAGCGACAGCGGCAGGGTGACCTCGAAGAAGGTGCGCAGCCGCCCCGCGCCCAGCGTCTGGGCCGATTCCTCCAGCCGCCGGTCCACCCCCTGCAGCACCGAGGCGATGGAAAGCACCATGAAGGGCACCAGCACATGGACCAGGGCGGCGACGGCGATCTCCGGCGAGTTCAGCAGCCGCAGCGGCCGCTCGATCAGGCCGAGCTGGTCCACCAGCAGGTTGTTCACCAGCCCGCGCCGCGCGAACAGCACCTGCCAGCCGAAGGTGCGCATGATGATGGAGGTGAGCAGCGGCGCGATGAGGAGGAAGATCACCACTCCGGACCATTTCCCCGCCTTGCGCACCAGGAAATACGCCACCGGGTAGCCGATCAGCGCCGAGATCAGCGTGACCCCGGCCGAGAGCGCCACCGTCTCGAAGATCACCCCGAGGTAGAAGCGGTCCGACAGCAGCTCCCCGTAGCGCGCCAGCGTGAAGCCGCCCTCCTCGCCCAGGAAGGAGCGGTTGCCGTTGTCGATGAGCGGCGCCACGAAGAACCCGGCGAGAAACAGCACCGCCGGCAGCACGAGCATCCAGGCCCGCAGCACGGGGCGCGGGCGGGGCGGGGCGGCGGGGCTCACGTCAGTCATGGCACGTGTCCGGAGTGAGGGCCCCGCGCCGGATGCGGCACGGGGCAGGGGCGCGGCGGACGGCGGCGGGGCTCAGCCGCCGATCTCGCGGTTCCAGCGGTCCACCCATTCGTTGCGCACCTCGATGATCTGCGCGTAGGGCGGGAAGACGGTCTTCTCCCAGGGGGTCACACGGGTGGCGAGCACCTCGTCATAGGTGACGTTCTTGTTGGTGACGCCGTAGTTCATGATCTTGGCGAACTTCGACTGGTTCTGCGCGTCGAGCACCTCGTTCACGTAGTCCCAGGCCAGCGGGTCGGCGTTCTTCGGGATCTGCACCGCGACACCGTTGAGCGAGCCGCCCTCCTCGGGGTTGATGAAGTCGATCCACTCCGCCCCGCTGTCATAGTGGTTCCAGGTGCGGCCGTCGAAGTAGATGCCGAGGTCCGCCTCGCCGGAGGAGAGGTGGTTGAAGAAATCGTTCGGGCCGCCCCAGAACACCAGGTTGTCCTTCATCTTCGCCATGGCCTCGAAGAACGGGTCGACATTGTCCACCCCGCCGCCGAGCGCCTCGGCCATCGCCCAGATCAGCATGATCGGGGTGACGGCGTAGGAGATGGAGGGTACGGAGGCGATGAACTCGCCCGCCGCCACGCGGTCCACGAACTCCGCGAAGCTCTTCGGCGGCTCCGAGACCACCTGCTTGTTGTAGGTGATGCCGCCCACGCCGTAGTCGAAGAGCGTGCCCTTGCCCTTCACCGAGTCGGTGAACTGCTGCGGGATCTCGGCGAGGTTCGGCAGCTTCTCCACCGTGAAGTCTTCCACGAGATCGCCGTCCGCGGCCGCGAGGGCGAGGTCCGGCGTCATGATCAGCATGTCCACCGGCGGGTCGGACGGGTCCGCCTCCACCTGGGCCAGCCACTGGGCCGGGCCGCCGAGCGAGACATTGGCCTTCGCGCCGGTCTTCTCCTCGAAGGGGGCGACGAAGCAGGAGCGCACCGCCTCCTCCCACACGCCGCCGAAGGCGGTGACGGTGATCTCGCCACCGGCCGCGCGGGCCATGCGGGGCAGGGCGCCCGCGGCGAGGGTGGTGCCAAGGGCTGCCCCGGTGCCGAGGAGCTGGCGTCGTGTCAGTGTGGTCATCTCGTCTCTCCGCTGTTGTGTCCTCGCCCGGGGGGGATCCCCGGAGCGCATCATGTCCGCTCGAGCGCCTCGGCAAGGCGGGCGCGCGCGGCGGCGGCCTCGTTCGGTGTGGCGGCGCGGCGCGGGAAGTCCGCCGGCAGTTCGCCGCGCACGGCGGCGAACACCTGCGCCCGGGCGCGCAGCCGCGTGCCGAGCGGCAGGGCGATGAGCGCCGCGTTCAGCCGGTCCATCGCGGCCGGGGTGAAGATCGCGTCCCACGCGCTGCGCTCCGGGCCGAAGCCGCCGTCCGCCGGGCCGGAGACATAGTCCCGCGCGGCGCCGGCCTCGGTCACGAAGCCGTTCTCCACGTCGCGGGCGATGGCCTCGGGCGCGCGCAGGGCCGGGTCTCCCCAGCCGCCGGCCCCGGGGGTGAGGAAGGTCACCGTGTCCCCCGCGTTCACCTCCAGCACGTCGATCTTGCCCAAGCGGCGCTCGTCCGGCGCGCCGCGGTTCACGATCAGCGCCCCCGGGGCGCCCGGGCGGCCGCCCTGCACGCCCCAGGGGCGGAACATCAGCCGCTCTATGCCGCGGCCGAGCACGTTCGAGCCGTCGGTGAGCACCCGGAAGGTGAGCTCCATGCCGCAGCCGCCGCGCCATTGCCCGGCCCCGCCGGAATCGGGGCGGAGCGCGTAGCGCAGCACCTCGATGCCCAGCTCGGCCTCCACCGTCTCCACCGGGTTGTTGGCGAGGTTGGAGATGCCGCTGTCGCGCCCGTCCACCCCGTCATGGCCCTCGCGCGCGCCGGTGCCCCCGATCATCGGCTCGATCACCTGCACATGGCGGCCGCCGCGCCCGTCCGGCTCGGCCATCACCACGGGGATCACGCAGCCGGAGGCGGCGGCGGGCATCACCCCGGGCAGCGCCTTGCCGAAGGCCCCGTTCAGCACGTCGTTCACCCGGATGGCGGCGGCGTGGCGCACGCCCACGGCCGCGGGTTCCTGCGGGTTCACCAGCGTGCCCTCCGGCGCGGTGATGCGCACGGCCGAGAGCAGGCCCACGTTGAGCGGCACCGTGGGGTCCAGCGTGTGGACGAGCGCGAGCACCCGCAGCGTGAGCCAGGCATGCGGCCGCCCGCGCGAGGGGATGTTCATCGCCGTGGCCACCTGCGGGTCCGTCCCCGTGAAGTCGAGATGCACCTCGCCCCCCGCGAAGGTCGCGGCCAGCGACAGGCGCACGGGCACCGGGGTGGCGGCGTCATCGTCGAGATAGTCGGAGAAGGTATAGGTGCCCTCGGGCACCCGGGCCAGCACCGCGCGGGCCTTCTGGCCGGCATAGTCCACCAGGTCGCCCTCTGCCGCGACCACTGTCCCGACACCGTGCTGGGCGATGGTCTGCTCCAGCCGGCGCCGCCCGGCGGCAAGGGCTGCGAGCATGGCGCGGATGTCGCCCATGTTGGCCTCCGCCGTGCGGCTGTTCGCGTCGAGGAACAGTTTCACGTCCGCGTTCATCTCGCCGCGCTTCATCAGCTTCACCGGGGGGATGCGCAGGCCTTCCTGGAAGATCTCGGTGTTGGTGGGCGAGATGGAGGAGGGCACGCGGCCGCCCACGTCGGAGCAATGCACGAAGCACCAGCCGTAGGCCACGATCTCGCCTTCGTGGAAATAGGGCTCGATCATGTGCAGGTCGGGCAGGTGGGTGGCGAGGCCCTCGGAGCGGTAGGGGTCGTTGGTGAGGATCACGTCGCCCGGCTCCAGCGGCCCCACGGCGGCGATGGCCGGCGCGCATTCGAGCCCGACGAAACCCGACACGCCGATGGAGCGCGGGTAGGCGAAGAAGCGCCCGTCCAGCCCGGCCAGCGCGCAGGCGAAATCCGCCGTTTCCTTCACGTAGAGGGTGCGGCCGGTGCGCTGCAGGGTGAGGCACATCTCCTCGGTGACGGCGGCGAGCTTGTTGCCGAGGATTTCCAGGGTGACCGGGTCCAGTCTCATGCCGCGTCCCTTTCCAGGTGGAGGTTGCCGGCGGAATCGACCCGGGCGTACCAGCCCGGCAGGATCACCGTGGTGGTGTCGTCCTGCTCCACGATGGCCGGGCCGCAGAGCGCGTGGCCGGCGCCGAGCGCCTCGCGCCGGTAGACCGCCGCCTCCACCCAGGCGCCGCGGCGAAACAGCGGCCGGTGGCCGGTGGGCGCCGGGGCGCCGCTGCCCGCCGGCCAGTCCGGCGCGTCCAGATCGGGGGTGAGGCCGATGACGGCCAGCCGGGCGGTGCCCAGTTCCACCTCCGCCCCGGTGTCGCGGAAGCCGTAGATGCGCTCATGCTCGCGGTGGAAGGCCTGCGTGATCTCCGGCGCGGTGAGCGCCAGGCCGGCGAGCGGCACGCGCAGCTCGTAGGCCTGCCCGGCGTAGCGCATGTCGGCGGAGGCCTCCGCGCGCCGGTCGATGATGTGCGCGCCCTCCGAGGAGAGCCAGGCCTCGCCTTCCGCGCCGAGGGCTGCGAGCGTGGCGGCGAGGCCCGCGGCACTCGCCTCGTCCAGCGGCCGGCGCAGGGAGCGGACGAAGTCGCGGCGCAGGTCGGCGCCCGCGGCACCCATGGCGCAGAAGGTGCCGGCGGCGGGCGGGATGACCACGTGGCCGATGCCCGCCTCCTCGGCCAGCAGGTTCGCGTGGGTGGGCCCGGCACCGCCGAAGGGCACGAGGGCGAAGCCCGCCGGGTCCAGCCCCCGGGCCGCGAGGGTCTTGTAGAGCTCGGTCGCCATGCCGGCGGTGGTGACGGCCAGCGCGCCTTCCGCGGCACGCTGGGGAGCGTCCGCGCCCTTCAGCCCGATGCGGGCCGCCACGCCGCCGAGCGCGGTGCGCGCCGCCGCGCCGTCCAGCCGCATGCGTCCGCCGAGGAAGCCCGCCGGGTCGATGTAGCCGAGCGCGAGGTAGCAGTCCGTCACCGCCGGTTCCGTGCCGCCACGCCCGTAGGAGACCGGGCCGGGGGCCGCGCCCGCGCTCTGCGGCCCCACCTTCAGCACGTCGTGCTCGTCCACCCAGACGACGGAGCCGCCGCCCGCGCCGATGGCGCTCACGTCGACCACCGGCAGCACGAGGGGCAGGCCGCCGATATCGGTGCGCGTGGCCAGTTCCGGCGTGCCGGAGGAGGCGATGGCGATGTCGGACGAGGTGCCGCCCATGTCGAAGGTGATGATGCTGCCCACACCCGCCGCCGCGGCGAGCCGCGCCGCCGCCATCACGCCCGAGGCCGGGCCGGAGAGCACCGTCTCCACCGGGCGCGCCGCGGCGGAGGCGAGCGAGAGCGAGCCGCCGTTCGAGGCGGTGACGAGGATCGGCGCGGTGACCCCGTCCGCCGCCAGCCCCTCCGCCAGCCCGGCGAAGTAGCGCTGCATCAGCGGCTGGATGTAGGCGTTGAGGCAGGCCACCAGCGTGCGCTCGTACTCGCGGATCTCCGGCCAGATCGCCGCGGCGGAGGTGATGTCGAGCCCGCCCGCGGCCGCCGACAGCTCCGCCGCCAGCGCCGCCTCGGCCTCCGGCGCGGCATAGCCGTTCACGCAGACGAGGGCGGCCGCCTCCACGCCGGTGGCCCGCAGCTCGGCGCCCAGCCGGGCGATCTCCTGCGCGTCGGGGGTGCGGGTCTGCCGGCCGGCCGGCGAGAAGCGCGCCCCGATCTCCAGCACCCGCAGCCGCGGGACCAGCGGGTCCTCCTTCGCCGCATGCAGGTCGAAGGAGGAGGGCATGCGCGAGCGCGCGATCTCCAGGATGTCCCGGAACCCCTCGGTGACCACGAGCGCGATGCGCGCGCCCCGGCGCTGGATGATGGCGTTCAGCCCGATCGTGGTGCCGTGCATCAGCGCGGCGATGCCCGAAGGCGCCAGTTCCGCGCGCTCCAGCAGGGCACGCAGGCCCTCGATCAGCGCGCGCGAGGGCTCCTCGGGCGTGCTCGGCTCCTTGTAGTAGACAAGGCTGCCGTCGCCGGGGCGGGCCAGAACGAAATCGGTGAAGGTTCCGCCGACATCGATGCCGATGCGGGCGCCCTGAAGGGTCATGGCAGGATCCTGGGTCATTCGGCGGGCTCCGGGGCAAGCAGCACTGCATCCTCGGCCTTCCAGCCGAGCGCGAGGCTCTCGCCGAGGCGGAAGGACACCGCGCCGAGCGGCCCGTCGGCCTGGCGGTACACGAAAAGCTCCCGGCCAAGGGCTGGGGCCTCGACCTGGTAGGCGGCATAGGTGCCGCGGAACACGGCCCCGGTCACCCGCACGTCCAGGCGGATGTCGAGCGCCTCCGCCCCGGCGCCGAGCGCCATGCGCTCCGGCCGCACCGAGAGGCTGGCGCGGCTGCCGGGCGCGGCCCGGCCCGCGAAGGGCAGGGCCGGGGCGCCGGGGATCTCCAGCGCCGATCCTCCGGCCGCCACCCTGCCCTCGAAGATGTTCGCGGTGCCGAGGAATTCGGCCACGAAGCGGGTGGCCGGACGGTCGTAGATCTCGCTCGGCGCACCGGTCTGCAGGATGCGGCCGGCGCGCATCACCGCCACGATGTCGCTCATCGACAGCGCCTCCTCCTGGTCATGGGTCACCAGCAGGGTGGTGATGCCCAGCCGGGTCACCATGCCGCGGATCTCGAACTGCATGCTCTCGCGCAGCGAGCGGTCCAGCGCGCCCAGCGGCTCGTCGAGCAGCAGCACCCGGGGGTTGACCACCAGCGCGCGGGCCAGCGCCACGCGCTGCTGCTGGCCGCCGGAGAGCTGGGAGGGGTAGGCATCCCCCCGGCCGGGAAGCTGGATGAGGTCGAGCATCCGGCGCACTTCCGCGTCGCGCCCGGCCCGGCCCATGCGCGCCATGCGCAGCCCGAAGCCGATGTTCTCCGCCACCGTGCGGTGCGGGAACAGGCTGTAGTTCTGGAACACCATGCCCAGGTTGCGCCGGTGCGGCGGCAGGCCGGTCACCTCCTGCCCGCCGATGCGGATCGTGCCGCGATCCGGTGTCTCGAAGCCCGCGACCATGCGCAGCGTCGTGGTCTTGCCGCAGCCCGAGGGCCCGAGCAGCGACACCAGCGCCCCGGCCGGCAGGGTGAGGTCGAGATCGGCCACGGCCACCGTGCCGCCATAGCTCCTGGCGATGCCGTCAAGCACGAGCCCGGCGGGCTGGGCGGAACTATCCAACATGGCCCGGGCCTCCGGCGGAGCGGGTCTGCGATGGGGCTGGCACGCGGATTTCACCTTCCTCACTGTGGTTTGTAGCGCTACAGTCACCGTGAATCAGACAAGTGTCAACTGGTCAGCGCGGCGGGGGGCCGAAAGGAATGGCGAGACTGCGGCACGTCGGGCCGGGAGAAAGCGGGGTCGGCACCACCCGCCGGGCGATGCTTCGCGGCCCGGGCCGTGCCTTCTCCCGGAGCGGCGGGGAGGCCAGCGCATGAGCGGCGCCGGACGCGCGACGATGCAGCAGGTGGCCGAGGCCGCCGGCGTCTCGCCGATGACGGTGTCCAACACCTTCCGCTACCCCGAGCGCGTGCAGGAGGAGACCCGCGCGCGCGTGCTCGCCGCGGCCGACGCCCTGGGCTACGTGCCCAATCTCGCGGCCGGCCACCTCGCCTCCGGGTCCAGCCGGGTGGTGGGGGCGATCATCCCCTCGATCCGCAACTCCAGCTTCTACCGCTACGTGCGCGGGTTGCAGGACGCCGCCGCCGCGCGGGGCCACGAGGTGCTGCTCTCGCTCGCCGACGACCCGGACCAGGAACTGGCCGCGGTGCGCACCTTCATGGGCTGGCGGGCGGCCGGCATCGTGCTGGTGGGCAACGAGCACCGGGCGGAGACGGCGGCGCTGCTGCGCGCCGCGCGCATGCCCACGGTCGAGACCTGGGTGCGCCGCGCGCCGATCGACATGTGCGTGGGCTTCTCCGTGGAGGAGGCCACCCGGCAGATGACCCGCCATCTGGTGCGCCGGGGCCGGCGCGCCATCGGCTTCATCGGCTATTCCGGCGGGGTGGCGCGGCGCTTCGCGGACCGGCTGGCCGCCTTCCGCGACGAGCTGTCCCGCCACGGCCTCGCCCCCGGCCCGGATTACATGGCCAGCGAGGCGGACGGCTTCGCCGCCGGCAAGCAGGCCCTCGCGGCCCTCATCGCGCAGGCTCCCCGGCTCGACGGGGTGATCTGCGCCACGGATGTCATCGCCGGCGGGGTGATCTTCGACTGCCACCGCCGCGGCATCTCGGTGCCGGGAGATCTCGCGGTCACCGGCTGGGGCGATTACGAGATCGCCGCGGAGATCCTCCCCAGCCTCACCACGGTCCGCCCGCATTCCTATGACATGGGCCACACCGCGATCGAGCTGCTGCTCACCCCGCGCGAGGCGGACACCGCCCCCGCCCCGCGCGACGTGGGCTTCGAGCTGATCTGCCGCGACAGCACCTGACCCTCCCCGGCAGCGCCCCGCCCCTCCGCCCCGCCCCTCCGCGCGCACGGCACCCGGATCGCCGGACCGGTCATCCCGAACGATGCGTTCCGCGGCGAAGACTTGTCCTCCCCCGCGAGACCCGGTGGGCGGGCGGGCTGCCACTGGGGACGTGGTCCGGGTGCCGGGCGGGCCGGGGGCGGGGCATTCGGTGAAGGCCGCGCGGCCCCGGCCAGCGCGGCGGAGGAAGACGGTGCGCAGTGGCCGCCTTCGGGTGGGCACGTCCTCTCTCCCGCATCAGGGGCGCGGCGCCGCGACACCGATCGGCGGAATTCCGCCGCTTGCTGTTGAGCGTGCGCGGCAGGCCGGTTAATCATGGGACACCGACAGGCACTCGATGCCCAACGTCCATCAAGGGGATATCCGCATGACCTTCGCCCGTCTCAGAACCCTCGGCACGGCCCTGGCCGCCGCCGTGCTCGTGGCCGGTTCCGCCGCCGCCCAGGCGCCGCAGTTCTTCCGCATCGGCACCGGTGGCACCGCCGGCACCTACTACCCGATCGGCGGCCTGATCGCGAACGCGATCTCCAACCCGCCGGGCTCGCGCCCCTGCGCCGAGGGCGGCTCCTGCGGCGTGGAAGGCCTGATCGCCACCGCGCTGGCCGCGAACGGCTCGGTCGCCAACGTGAACGCCATCGGCGCCGGCACGCTGGAATCGGGCTTCTCGCAGTCCGACGTCGCCACCTGGGCGCAGACCGGCACCGGCATCTGGGAAGGCCGCCCGCCGGTTGAGAAGCTGCGCGCCATCGCCAACCTCTACCCCGAGAGCATCCACCTCGTGGCCGCCGCCGGCGCCGGCATCAAGAGCGTGGCCGACCTGAAGGGCAAGCGCGTCTCGCTCGACGAGCCGGGCTCCGGCACGCTGGTCGACGCCCGCATCATCCTGGGCGCCTACGGGCTGAGCGAGGATGACATCGACGCCGCCTTCCTCAAGCCCGACCAGGCCGCGGACCGGATGCGGGACGGCGCGATGGACGCGTTCTTCTTCGTCGGCGGCTTCCCGGCCGGCGCCATCGCCGAGCTGGCCTCCCAGGCCGACGTGACCCTGGTGCCGATCTCGGGCGCCGAGGCGGAGGGCATCACCTCCAAATACACGTTCTTCGCCTCCCAGACCGTACCCGGCGGCACCTATGAGGGCGTTCCGGAGGACACGCAGACCCTCGCTGTGGGCGCGCAGTGGGTCACCAGCGCCGACCAGCCGGAAGAGCTGATCTACGAGATCACCAAGGCGCTGTGGAACGCGAACACCCGCAAGCTGCTCGACAACGGCCATTCCAAGGGCAAGGAAATCACCGAGGCCACCGCGCTGGACGGTGTGGGCATCCCGCTGCACCCGGGGGCCGAGCGCTTCTACAAGGAAGCCGGCCTGCTGAAGTAAGCGCGGCCGCGCACCAAGATCCCGACCCTGCGGCCCGCGCCATCCCGCGCGGGCCGCTTGCGCTGCCTCCAGTCGAAAAGGCCTCAGAGAGATGGCAACCGATCCCTCGCGTCCCTCCGGGGCAGATGACCCGCATGCCCCGGGGGCACAGGCCTCCGCGCAGGCCGATGCCGCGGCGCGTGACGCCGCGCTCACCGAGGCCCAGATGAAGGAGCTGGAGGAGCGCTTCGACCCCGAAGTGCGCTTCCGCCCGCTCGGGCCCACGCTGGGCGTGGTGGCAGCCGCGCTGCTGTTCGTCCTCGCCTGCTACCATTACTACACCGCCGGCTTCGGCATTCCGCGCGCGGCCACGCACCGCGGCACCCATCTCGCCTTCACGCTGGCGCTCACCTTCCTCGCCTTCGCGGCCTGGGGCCGGGGCGAGGCGCGGCGCAGCAGCCTGCTCGCGCCCCTCGGCCTGCCGCTCATCGACTGGGTGCTGGCGCTCGCCGGCGCCGCCGCCGCCCTCTACGTGCCCTGGATCTTCGACGACCTCGCCTTCCGCGTGGGCAACCCGCTGCCGATCGACGTGTGGATGGGCACCATCCTCATCGTGGTGCTGCTGGAGGCCACGCGCCGCGCCATGGGCTGGCCGCTGCCGGTGATCGCGCTGTGCTTCCTCGCCTATGCCTATTTCGGCCGCTCCATGCCCGGCGTGCTCACCCATCCGGGCGCGGACTGGACCGGCATCGTGAACCACCTCTACCTCACCTCGCAGGGCATCTACGGCACCGCGCTGGGGGTGATCTCCACCTACGTGTTCCACTTCGTGCTGTTCGGGGTGCTCGCCACGCGCATCGGGCTGGGGCAGCTCTTCATCGACCTCGCCTCGGCGCTGGCCGGGCGCTACGCCGGCGGGCCGGCGAAGGTGTCGGTGATCTCCTCGGCCATGCTGGGCTCGATCTCCGGCTCCTCCATCGCCAACACGGTCACCACCGGCGCGCTCACCATCCCGGCGATGATCCGCATCGGCTATCCGCGCCACTTCGCCGCCGCGGTGGAGGCCGCCTCCTCCACCGGCGGGCAGATCACCCCGCCGGTGATGGGCGCCGTGGCCTTCCTGATGATCGAATACCTGGGCGTGCCGCTCACCACCATCCTCACCGCGGCGCTGGTGCCGGCCTTCATGCATTTCTTCGGCGTGCTGGTGCAGGTGCACCTGGAGGCCCGCCGCCGCGGCCTGCGCGGCCTCACCAAGGCGGAGCTGCCGGACGCCTGGGCGGTGTTCCGGCGCGACTGGCTCACCACCATCCCGCTCATCCTGCTGGTGGCGGTGCTGCTCTCGGGGCGCACGCCCTACTCGGCGGCGTTCTGGGGCATCACCTCCTGCATCGGGGTGCTGATCATCCAGAACGTGATGCGTCATCCGCTGCGCGAGGCGGCGAAGCGCGTGGCGCGCGAAGTGTTCGACGGCTTCGTGCTGGGCGCGAAATTCTCGCTCTCCGTCACCGCCGCGGCGGCGCTGGTCGGCGTGATCATCGGCGTGGTGACGCTGACGGGCGTGGGCTTCAAGATCGCCTACATGGTGACCTCGGTGGCGGCGGACTGGGCCGGCACGGTCTCCACCTGGCTGGCGGTGCTGCCCTTCGAGATCATGGACACCATGACCCTCACCCTGCTGTTCACGCTGATCATGACCGCCTTCGTGTGCATCCTGATGGGCTGCGGCATCCCCACCACGGCGAACTACCTCATCATGATCGCGGTGGCCGCCCCCATCCTCTCCATGCTGGGGGTGCAGCCGCTGGTGGCGCATTTCTTCGTGTTCTACTACGGGGTGCTGGCGGACATCACGCCACCCGTGGCACTGGCGGCCTACGCCGCCGCCGGCATCGCGAACGCGAACGCGTTCAAGGCCGGCAACACCGCCTTCCGGCTGGGCATGGGCAAGGCGCTGGTGCCCTTCGTCTTCGTGTTCTCGCCCTCGCTGCTGCTGGTAACGGACGGGTTCACCTGGGGGCAGTTCTTCCTCGCCACCGGCGGGGCGATGCTGGGGATCTGGGCGCTCTCCGCCGCCTTCGCGGACTGGCTATTCGGCCCGCTCTACGCGGTGGAGCGCGCGCTGCTGGGCATCGCGGCCATCCTGCTGGTGGCGCCGGACCTCGTGGCCACGCTCATCGGCCTCGCGCTGATCGCGCCCATCGCGGCGCGGCAGCTTCTGGCCCGGGGCCCGGCAAGCCCGGCCTGACCCCGGGGGCGGGCAGGGGCGGGGCCGGGAGACCGGCCACGCCCATACGCCTTCGCGCATAAGTCAACTTTATACGTCTCTCCGTATATTGACGGCTCATGCGCGACGGCGTATCATCCTCGTGAGAGGAGCCCCGGCATGGACCAGGTTTACCGCACCCCGCAACAGATCGGCGCCGCCCTGCGCCGCCGCCGACGCCTGCTCGGGCTGAGCCAGGCCGAGCTTGGCGCGCGCACCGGCCTGCGGCAGGCCACGGTCTCCTCGGTGGAGGCGGGGGAGGCCGGCACCCGGCTGGCCACGCTGTGCGAGCTGATGGCGGCGCTGGACCTCGACTTCGCCCTGCGCCCGCGCGCCGAGGATGACGGGCCCTCCCTCGAAACCCTGTTCTGACGGCATGGCCCGCCGCCCAGCCCATGCCCCGCTCGCGGTGATGATCAACGGCCGCCGCGTCGGCCGGCTCAGCCGCGCGGCCTCCGGCGCGGTGAGCTTTTCCTATGACCCGGGCTGGCTGGGCTGGGCTGCGGCCTTCCCGGTGTCGCTCTCCCTGCCGCTGCGCGAGGAAGGCTACGCCGGCGCCCCGGTGCTCGCGGTGTTCGACAACCTGCTGCCGGATGCCGAGCCGGTCCGCCGCCGGGTGGCCGAACGGGTCGGCGCGGCGGGAACCGACCCGTTCAGCCTGCTCGCCGCCCTTGGCGCGGATTGCGTGGGCGCGCTGCAGTTCCTGCCGGAGGACCGCGCCGCCGGGCCCGTCGGCGCCGTCTCCGGCCGCGCCGTGACGGAGGCGGAGATCGCGCAGGTGCTGCGCAACCTCGCCAGCGCACCGCTCGGGCTGGACCCGGACGCGGAGTTCCGCATCTCCCTCGCCGGGGCGCAGGAGAAGACGGCGCTGCTGCGCGCCGGCGGGCGCTGGATGATCCCGCAGAGCACCACGGCCACCACCCACATCCTCAAGCCGCAGATCGGCGCGCTGCCCCAGGGCATCGACCTCAGCGACAGCGTGGAGAACGAGTTCCTCTGCCTCCGGCTCGCCTCCGCACTCGGCCTGCCGGTGGCCCGGGCCGAGATCGCCGATTTCGAGGAGGTCCGCACCCTGGTGGTGGAGCGCTTCGACCGGCTGCACGCGGCGGACGGGCGGCTGCTGCGCCTGCCGCAGGAGGATTTCTGCCAGGCGCTCGGCGTGCCGCCGGCGCGCAAGTACCAGTCCGAGGGCGGGCCGGGCCTGGTGGAGATGCTGCGCCTGCTGCTGGGCGCCGACCGGCCGGAGGCCGACCGGCTGCAGCTTCTGCGCGCGGCCATGGTGTTCTGGCTGCTCGGCGCCACCGACGGGCACGCGAAGAACTTCAGCCTGTTCCTGCGCCCCGGCGGGCGCTTCGGCCTCACGCCGCTCTACGACGTGCTGAGCGCGGAGCCCGCCCGCGCGGCCGGCGCCCTGCGCCAGCGGCAGTTCCGGCTGGCCATGTCGGCCGGGCGCAGGCGGCACTACCTGGTCGACGAGATCATGCCCCGGCACTTCGCGCAGACCGCCGCGGAGGCCGGGCTCGGCCCGCGCCTGCTCCGCCCCCTAGTCGAGGAACTGGCCGACACGGGCCCCGCCCGGGCGGAGGCGGCGGTGGCCGCCCTGCCGCCGGGCTTTCCCGCCTCCCTCGCCACCGCGGTGCTGGACGGGCTGACCCGCCGCAGCGCGCGGCTGGCCCTGCCGGAGGGTGCGCGCGCCGGCGGATGAGCCCGGCAGCGGCCACAGGATTTGACCGGGCCCCGCCGCGCCCTAGTCTCCTGCTGGCGCGGGCCGACCGGCCTGCGCGCCGGGGCGGACCCCTCGCGACGCCGCCCCGGACAGAACCGATACAGGGAGAGACCATCCATGCCGCTCCGCCATACCCCCCGCGCCGCGATGCGCAACGGCGTCCTTGGCCTGCTCGGCCTGGCCACGCTGGGCGCCTGCGACGCGAGCAACGTGAACGCGGTGAACGCCGCGATGACCGGGGCTGCCGTTCTGGCGCAGGGCGATGCCACGGTGTCCGAGCAGCGCGAACTCGGCCAGGCCGCCACGAAGGAGACGCTGCAGGACTACACCCGCAGCCCGGACCGCAAGCTGGAAGGCAAGCTCACCCGCATCGTCGAGGGCATCGCGCAGGCCAACGGGCTCGACACCTTCCCCTGGCAGGTGGTGCTGCTGAAATCCGGCGAGGTGAACGCCTTCACCCCCGGCGGCGGCTACATCTTCGTGGAGGACGGGATCATCGCCCAGGCCCGCACCGAGGCGATGATGGCCATGGTGCTCGCGCATGAGATGGCGCATGTGCAGAAGGCCCACCCGGCCGACGGCATGCGCGACCGCACCGCCATCGTGGCCGGGTCCAGCGCGCTCTCCGCCTATCTGGGCGGGCAGGGCAGCGGGCTCACCTCCGCCGCCGTGGACCAGGCGATGCAATATGTCACCCTCGCCGCGGTGAACGGCTACGGCCGCGACAAGGAGACCGAGGCGGATGACATCGGCTTCGGCTATTACGTGAAGGCCGGCTACATGCCCTCGGCGGCGCCGCGCATCTTCCAGCGCTTCGCCAAGCTCAACGGCACGCAGCCCGCGCTCACCCATTTCTTCCACGGCAGCCACCCACAGTCCGCCGACCGGGCGAAGCGCATCCAGCAGCTGGTCAACCAGCTTCCCGCCGGGCGCCGCAACAGCGGCATCAACCAGACCGACGAGTGGCAGCGCCTCACCGGCGCCTACCGCTGAGGCCTATTCGCCGGGGGTGTGCGGGTCCACGCTCCCGGCGGGTGACGCCACCGGGAGAACCGAGCCGCCACCCGCCTGCGAGGCGCGCGTGCCCTGCCGGTGCTCCAGCCCGTCGAGAACCCGCAGGGCGAGGGCGGTGTAATCCCCGTCGAAATGGTGGCCGCCGTCGGTGCGGATCACTTCCGCGCCGCTGCCCTCCAGCGCGGGGCAGGGCGAATCCTCCTCCTCCACGCCGTAGACGCACTGCACCTTCTCCGCCGGCAGCGCGGCCAGCGCCGCGGCCACCGGCGTCGCGGCCTCGGAGGTGGTGCCCAGCCAGCCGGAAACGGTGATCTCCCAGTCCGCCTCATGCGCGAGGCCGAGCAGCGAGACCTGCACCACCCGGTCCCGCAACCGGGGGGGCAGGGCGGCATAGACATCCGGCAGCACCCCGGCGCCGAAGGAATAGCCGATCAGCACCACCCGGTGCGTGCCCCAGAGCGCGGAATAGCGCCCCACGATGCGGGTGATGTCCTGCGCGGTCTCCTCCGGCGTGCGCCGGCTCCAGAAGTAGCGCAGCGCGTCGAGCCCGACCACCGGCACCCCGCGCGACTGCAGCTCGCCCGCGATGGTCTTGTCGAGGTCGCGCCAGCCGCCGTCACCGGAGATCACGATGGCCATCGCGTCATGGGTGGGCGTGGTGGGCAGGGCGGCGAGGGGCAGCCGGGTCATGCTCTCGTCGAGCCGGGCCAGCGCCGCGTCGATCTCGCTGCCCAGCGAGGCCACGGCAGAGCCGGGGGTCTCCACCCGCTGGTAGGTGGCGCCCTCCGAATCGAGCGCGGCCACGCGCGCCGCGCTGTCGGCCGGCGCATCGCCGCCCAGCACCACGGTGAGCGGGGCCGGCAGCGCGCCGGAGGGCAGCTCGAAATGCCCGGCGCCGGGCCCGGCGGCCCGTGGCGCCTCGGTGCACAGGCGCGCCGGGCTGCCCCAGTCCGCCGCCGGGTTGGCCGCCAGCGCGGCGCCGATCGTGGCGTCCGGGGTCTGGGCCAGCATGTCGAGCACCAGCGCCCCGCCGGCGCCCAGCCCGGCCACCACCGGCCCGGCGAAGGTGTCGGCCCCGGTCTGCCGGGCGATCTGGTGGCTGGAGCGCTCGATGTCGGAGACGAGATAGGCACAGTCTCCCGTCACGGCGCGGATCTTGGCGAGATAGGTCGGAAGGTCCACCTCCACCACCGCGGCGCCACTGCCGGTGAGCCGGGCCGCGAGCCCGGTCTCCTCCGTGCCCCAGCCAGCGGCGCCGGAAAACAGGTAGACCGTGCCGCGCGCGGCCCCCTCCGGCAGGCCGACCCTGGCGCCGTCGAGCAGCCCGAGATCGACATCCGCCGCCCGCGCCGCGCCCCCCTGGCCGGCGGCAAGGCCGAGCCCGAGCGCCAGGGCGAGCCCGCGCAGCCCCGTGCGCAGCCCCGTGCGCGCCCACGCGCGCATCCTCGGGCCGGTCCGCGCACAGGCACGGCCGGGGCCGGAGCAGCCCCCGGGGCACGGGGTCTGAGACGAATCAGTCATGGGCAGGGCCCTCCTCGAACTCATGTACCGGCACCACCGCGCCCTGCGGGCCCGCGGCGATGAGGCGTGCGGCGTCGAACAGTACCAGCGCCGGGTCCAGCCCCCCCGACACCGCGAGATATCGGGCACGCCATTCCGGCTGGAACCGTGCCTTGAATCCACGCAATCCCTTGAAATTGTAAAAACGGCTGCCGTGTTCGTAGATCACCCGGCCCAGCCGCTGCCACGTGGGGGCGACCACGCTGTCGGACATTCCCGACAGCGGCGCCATGCCCAGGCCGAGCCAGTGCAGCCCCTCGCCGGAGAGGATCTGCGCGAGGCGAAGGAACAGGAATTCCATGCCGATGGCGGGCATGTCGCCACCGTGGCGCATCAGGTCGACGGCAGCTTCCGAGCCCTCTCCGGTCTCCATCAGGGTGACGAAGGCGAGGATCTCCTCGCCGCGTCGCAGCAGGGCAACCCGTTGGCCCAGAACGTATCCGGGCAGGAACGCGCCCAGGGAAAATCCCTTCTCCGCCCCGCCGCGCGTGGCCAGCCAGGCCGCGGAAATCTCCGACAGCTCCGCCATCACCGCGCCGGCGCCGCCCCGGGGCAGCAGCTCCACGGCGAGCCCGTCGCGCTCGCCCCGGCGCAGGGCGTAACGGCGGTCCTTCTGCGCCGGGCCCTCCAGGGTGAAGGCGGTGAGGTCGAGGCGCGCCTCCTCGCCGATCTTCAGGCAGGCAAGCCCGACATCGGCGTAGAGCGCCAGGGTGTCGCCGGTCACCTGATAGAAGGCGGCGCGGCCGCCGGCGCGCCGGGCGGTCTCCACGAAGTCCCACACCAGCCCGGGCCAGGCGTCTCCCGCGCCGAAGGGCCCGAACAGCGCGATCCAGGACCGGCCCTGCCGGCCGTACATCACGAAGGCCCGGCCGTCGTCGGAGAACATCAGCCGCTTGTCGCCCAGCCGCAGCAGCGCTGCCTCCGCCGCGGGCTGACCGGCCGCGATGGCAAGGGCGCGGGCGCATTCCGCCCCCGAGGCGGGGCCGCCCTGCGCGCTCGCCCCCGGGCGCAGCAGCATCCACAGGCCGGCGAAACCGCAGACCAGCCCGGCGCCCACCAGCGCGCGCAGCCCGCGCGGCACCTCGGCGGAGAGCTCGAACCGCGCCCAGCTTTCCACCCCGAATTCGGAATGGTCATGCACGAACAGCAGGATGGCGAGCGCGCTCACCAGCACGCAGGCGATGGCCGCGAACCAGCGCGGCGACAGGGTCTGGTTCAGGATCGCGGCCGGCCGGTCGAAGCTGCGCCGCGCCGCGAGCAGCAGCAGGATGAACAGCGCCAGCGCCGCGGCCTCGTAAAGCGCGAAGGCCTTGAGCACCGAGAGCACCAGCGCCACCGAGGCCGCGGCCAGCGCCACCGCCCGCGCCCCGTCCAGCCGGTAGGCGAGGCCCCGCGCCGAGAGCATCAGCACCGCCCCCAGCACGCTGGCGAAGAAATGCGCGCCCTCCAGCAGCGGCAGCGGCAGGTGGCGGGCCAGCCAGGCCAGGTCCACGCTGCGCGCCGGCGTGACGGCGGAGAACACCAGCATCGCCCCCAGCAGCAGCGAGAAGGCCGCCAGCAGTTGCGGCGCCAGCCCGGCGAAGGCCCGGGCCGCGAGCCGCAGCGCCGGGCTGGCGGAGAGGCGGTTCGCCTCCGCCACCACCACCCCCGCGCAGGCCAGGATGATCGGCGCCGCGTAGTAGATCAGCCGGTAGAGGGTCAGCGCCGCGAGCAGTTGCGACACCGGGGTGCCGGAGCTCGACAGCCCGGCGAGCAGAACCGCCTCGAACACGCCCAGCCCGGCGGGCACATGGCTGGTGACCCCGATGGTGAGCGCCACCGCGAACAGCGGCACGAAGGCGGGGTAGGAGATGGTGCCCGGCGGCAGCAGCACCCAGACCACGCCGGACACCGCGAGGATATCCGCCGCCGCAACCAGCATCTGCCGCGCCAGCAGCCCCCGTCCGGGCAGGCGCACCGGCCCGGCGATGTGCAGCCGCCGGCACAGCCCGCCGCGCAGCTCGATGCCGTGGCCCCCCAGCGCGAGCACCGCGAGGGCGAGGCCGAAGGCCGCGGCCCCCACCGCCTGCAGCAGCGGCGTGGAGATCCCCAGCGCCGGGGCCATCTCGGAGGCGGCGAACACGGCCCCGAGCCCCGCCGTCAGCAGCAGGCCCAGCCCGAAGGCGAAGGTGACGAGCGCCACCAGCCGTGCCACCTCGGAGGCACCGATGCCCAGCGGCAGGTAGAAGCGCAGCCGCACCGCGGCGCCGCTCAGCGGCCCGAAGCCCACGGACTGGGCAATGGCGAAGGCGGCGAAGGCCCCCGGCGCCACGTCCCGCCAGCGCCGGGGCACGCCGAGCGAGGCCAGCGCGGTGACATCGTAGAGCGTGAGCGCCACGTAGCTCAGCGCCGTGAGGCCGACCGCGAGCCCCAGCCGCCAGCCCGGCGTGGCCAGCAAGGCCGCGACGACCATGTGGTAATCGGCCTCCGCCGCGAGCCCGCGCAGCGCGAAGCCCCCCGCGCAGAGCAGGATCAGGATGGCCGGAATCAGCAGGTAGTTGCGGTGCGCCGCAATCCAGGCCCGCAGGCCCGTGGCCGCACCCTCCGCCGGCTCCGGCTCCGCTCCGGCGCCGGGAGGCAGGCCCGGGGCCGCGGGGGCGGCGGGGATATCGTCAAGGGCGCCGGCGCCGGCGGTGGCCGGGGCTGCGGGCCGGGAAGACGGGCGCGGGCCGGTCTTGTCCTGCATCGTGGTCTGTCCCTTCGTCTCACGAGCCGGCAGGCCCCGCGCCGGCGGGGCACTGCGTAGCAGACAATTCCCGGCCCGGCGAGACGGCTCACGAGCCGATCACCAAGTC
This sequence comes from Paroceanicella profunda, assembly GCF_005887635.2. Lineage (GTDB taxonomy): Bacteria > Pseudomonadota > Alphaproteobacteria > Rhodobacterales > Rhodobacteraceae > Paroceanicella > Paroceanicella profunda. The sequence continues at coordinate 27,164 of NZ_CP040821.1, forward strand.
TTTAACATAAGGTACCTTATGGGGACGTTCGCCGGGAGGGCGCGGCGGGGCTCAGCCCGCCGCAGGCGCGCGCGGGCGCCGCGCGAACACCCCGAACCAGCGGTTCCGGAAGGCAATGTTCTCCGGCCGGCCGGTGAAGATCCGCTCGATCTCGCGGGCGTAGAACTGCGCCCATCGCTGGCGGTAGGCGCGGTATTTCTCGCCCGGCAGCTTCTGCGGCCCCTCCACGACGCGCGGCACGAAGACGCCGCCGTCGAAGACATAGGTGAGGAAGGCGTTGTAGCAGCCGGATTCGTAGGCGAGGAAGGCCGCGCCCTCGCCGATGTCCAGCGTGTGGCCGAGCACGGAGATGGCCAGGCGCGACTCGCCCCAGTGCCCGTCCGGGGCCATCAGGAGCTGGCCGCCGTCCTCGATCATCCGCAGCGCGGAGAACAGCGCCGCGCGCGGGTTGTCCGCGATCGAGATCATCCCCGGCGCATATTGCGCGGAGTTGCTGCGCTGGATCTGGATGCCGGTCTCGAAGATGCGCTGGAAGTTCAGCCGCACCATGGTGAGGTGCCCGGCGTGGAAGGTGGAGAACAGCACGCCCCTGTCGCGCGGCACGACGCTGGTGATCTCGCGCGCGCGCTCCAGCGGCGTGCTCTCGTAGACGTCGCGGGAGAAGTATTCGGGAACCGGCGCGCGCCCGGAGATGAAGCCCGCGGTGATCGCATCCTGGAAGATGTGGTCCGCCGCGCAGGCGAAGCGCACCCGCGACACCCAGGCCTCGCGGTGGATGCGCGGGTTGTCGCGGTGCGGGAACAGCGCGGCGACGAGGCGCGGGTCCGGGTCGATCCGGGGCATCATCGCGCGCGCCCGCTCGACGAACCCCTCCCGGGGGTCGTCGGCCACCGGGGCATATTTCAGCGCCGCCAGCCCGAAGATGGAGGCGGGCGGAATAGGGTGGAACCGGTTGATGTAGTCGAGCACGCCGAAGCGGGCCTCCGCCCCGCCGGCGCGCTGCGCGGCCATGATGTCCTCCACCTCGGCACTGCGCCCCAGCCGTGCCGCCGTCACCAGCGCCACGCCCGCGGCGTGCACGCTGGAGAAGGTCTCCGCCGGGGTGCGCAGGAGCAGCTCCAGCAGCACCTCCCGGCAGTCCTCCTGCTCGAAGCGCCGGCGCAGCAGCGCCATGAACTGCGGGTCGGAGATCCGCCGCGCCGGCACCCGGCCCAGCACGGAGGCGAGGTGTTTCGGGTCGGTCCGCCCCACCCGCTTCGCGGCGCGCAGCACCTCCTCGAAGCGCTTCAGCGTTTCGCCGACCTGCGGCGGAACCGGAAGCGCGTCCTCGGTCTCGTCGGTCTCCGTGTCGATGTCGGGTCCTGCTGCCATCTCCGCGGCCTCCCCTGCGCGCGCGGCATCGTGCGAAGCGATGCGCGCATCCGTGCCGGGCGCGTCGCCCGGTCCCCCGCTCATTTCGGCGGCTCCCGGGTTTCGGGCAGCACCGGCAAGAGTTCGATGAACTCCACGATCACGCCGCGGGTGTGCGCCGGGTGGAGGAAGTTGCACAGGAACGGCCCCGCGCCGCGCATGTGCCGGCTCTCCAGCAGGCCCTTGCCCCGGGCCTGCAGCGTGTCGCGCACCAGGTCGAGGCTGGGCACGGTGAAGGCCACGTGGTGCAGCCCGCCCGCGCCCTTGTTGAAGCTGGCCAGCGGCCCGCCGCTGGGGATGATGAATTCCACCGGCGAGCCGCCGGGCGCGGCCCGGGTGAAGATGCACTCCACCGACCAGGCCTCCACCCGGCCGCGGGAGGTCTCCTCCAGGCCCAGCAGCGCCATCATCTCCTCCGCGTCGCGGATGTCCGGGAACACGATGCCGACATGGTGCAGCTCGCCCACCTGCACGCCTTCCGGCAAGCCCACGGCGCCGATGGGGCTCATCGCGGGCACCGCGCGACGAGAATGTAGGTGACCGGCAGCTCGAGGCGCAGCGCGCGCTCCAGGCTCTCGCCCGCGGCGGGGAAGGCCCGCGTCTCCACCAGCTCCAGCCCGGCGGCGGCGACCAGCGCCTCCACCTCCTCCTGCGCGCGCACGAGGTAGAGATGGTCCGGCGCCGGGGCGTTGGCGGGCACGTTGATCCACACGAGCCCGCCGGGCGCGAGCAGACCGCGGATCACCTCGATGGCGAGGCCCGGCTCCTCCAGGTGCTCCAGCACCTCGGAGAAGGCGATGGAGGTGAAACGCCCGGCATGGGCGGCGCGCATCTCGGCGTCATAGAAGTTGCAGCGGGTGAGGCGCACGCGGTCCGCATGGCCCAGCAGGCCCAGCACCTCGCGGGTGTGGGCGATGGAGGTCTCGGAGATGTCCCAGGCGTCGATGCTGCCGAAGCGGCCCGATTCGATGGCGAGGCGCAGCAGCAGCCCGTGGCCCGGCCCGATCTCCAGATGCGCGCCGCCCGCCGGCAGGCCGGCGAGATGCGTGTCTGCGAAATGGGTCATCGCGTTCACGTGGTTGAGCCAGATGCAGTCCGACACCAGCAGCCCGTCCATGTAGCGCGCCATCATCGCGCGGTTGGCGTAGACGTCGCGCTCGGCCTCCGCGAAGGAGGACAGCCGGTAGCGGCCCTCGCGGCGGAAGAACAGCTCCTCCGGGAACACGATCTCCTCCACGAAGTAGCGGTAGTCCTGCGCGTAGCTCTCCAGGCTGCGGCCGGTGCCGGCCACAAGCCGCAAGATGAGGTCGGCCACGCGCTCGGCGGTGGCGACCATGCCGGGGCTGCGGGCGGCGAAGCTGCGGCGCAGGTATTTCGCATGGGCAGGATAGGCGGCTTCCACCGCCTCGACCACGCGGCGGGTGGCCGGGCCCATGCCGGCCTCCACCTCCGGAAGGGTTTCGAGTTCGGTCATGTGCGTGCCTCCTGTGTCAGGTTGGCGGGCTGGCCCTCTCCGGGGTGTCCCGCGTCAGTGTCGGCCGGTCTCGTCCACGATGTCCATCGGAAGATCGTCGGGGGGCTGCCAGCCGGCGAGGTCGAGATGCCACAGCGTCTCGCCCTCCGTCGCGCCGGGCCCGCCGGAGGTGAAGCCGAGGGCCGGGTAATGTCCGCGCACCAGCGCGTTTTTCGGCGTGGGGATGTAGCGCCCGGTGAGCCGCTCCGCCCCCGCCGCGCGCGCCGCGCCGGCGAGGACGGCGAGCACGGCCTCCTCCACCCGGCGCTTGAGCACCCGGCAGCTCATCAGCCAGGTGTCGATCACCCAGTCGGGCCCCCGCGCCTCGGCGATCACCACGCCGATCATGCCGTTGTCGCCGAAGCGGTCGGCCAGGCGTGCCTGCAGGGTGAACCAGCCGGGCGCGGCGGTGAGGGCGGCCACCTCCGCCTCGGAGCGCCGGCGGGTGGTGAGGTTGAACTGGTTGGACTTGTTGATGAGCTGGGCGATGCGCGCCCGCCTCTCCGCGTCGAAGGGCCTGAGGGTGCAGACCATGTCGAGCGAGCGCAGGTAGGCGCCCATGTCCGAGGTGGTGGCCTCCAGCCGCAGCCGTTCCGCCCGGCCGGCGTAGAGTGCCGCGCGCCCCGCGTCCTCGGCGCCGAAGGCGGTGGTGTCGAAATAGCCCGTCGCCATCAGCGTGGGCGCGTAGAGCGCCGGGTCCTCGGGCAGCTCCGGCACCATCACCTGCGGGCACTCGGCGCGCACCTGGGCGCGCTCGGCCGGGTTGTCGTCAAGGAACACCAGCGCGTCGAGGCCGATGTCGAGGGTCTCGGCAATGGCGCGCAGGTTCGCGGCCTTGTCGGTCCAGTTCGCCTGGAAGACGGTGATGTGCTCCTCGCGCAGCAGCATGTCCGGGTGCTCGCGGAAGGCGCGGCGGGCCACGGCGTCGTCGTTCTTCGAGGCGACGGCCAGCAGCACGCCGCGCGCCCTCAGCTCCAGCGCCAGGCGCTGCACGGCCAGGTGCGCCTCGCCCCGGGCCGAGCCCTGCCCCAGCACCAGCCCGTCCACGCCGTCATCGCCGATCACCCCGCCCCAGAGCGTGTTGTCGAGGTCCAGCACCAGGCACTTGGCGGTGAGGCCGCGCGCGGCCGCGAGCGTGCGCACCACCCATTCGGCATGCAGCGGGATCGCGTCCGGGCTGAAGGGCAGCTTGGAGCCGTGCCAGTGCTGCGGGTCCTCCCAGCGCGCCAGCCCCCAGGCGCCGGCCAGCGCGGCGATGTCGACCAGCACGATGTCGCCGCCCGCCGCCCAGTCCGCCAGCGCGGCATTGAGCGCGGCGACCATGGCCGCCGGGCTGCCCGGGTGAAGCCGGTCGAACCCGCCCAGGAACGGCAGCGCGGGCGGCACGACGCTCTGCATCAGCACCGGGCCGGAGAGGCTCTGCCGCAGCCCCGCCACCAGCCCGCGCAGGGTGCCGAGCGCGGCTGCCACCCGCTCCGCCGCGGCCTCCGCGACGGGTTCGAACCCGTCGAGCCCGAGCATCCGGCGATCGGGGGCGACCAGCGCCGCGGAGGCCGCGGCGGCGTGCAGGGCGCTGCCCGGGTCCAGCGCCTCGCCCATCGCGGTGCCGTATTCTGTTCCGATCACCCGCACCCGCAAGCCCCGGCGCAGGGCGGTGGCGGTGATGGCCGGGCCGAGCAGCGAGAGCGTGCCGTCCCCCAGGAGCGCGAGGCGCAGCGGCTCCGGCAGGCCCGGCCCGTCGGGCAGCGCGTCCACCAGCCGAGCGAGGCGGGCAAGCTGCGGTTCATCCAGCGCGTGCAGCGACAGGGCGCGCAGCGCCTGCCAGTCCGCCGGCCCGGCCGCGCCCGCCTTCAGCCGGCCGCGGATCTCCGAAATCCCGGCGCGCAGGTCCGGGGGCGGCGGGCGCAGCCAGCCGAGTTCGAGCGGGGCGGCGGGCCCGGGGGGCGGATGGCGGGACATCAGGCTCGGCCCCTGATCCGTCATGCGATTTTGGTCGCGACCCGGTCCACGAGTTCGCCCACGTCCCGCAGTTCCGCAATCTCGTCGCTGGCGAAGCGGAAGCCGAAACTGCGCTCGATACTTGTGAGAATACGGACATGCTGCAGGCTGTCCCAGCCTTCCACGTCATCTGCGGTGGTCTCTCTCGTGATACTTTCGGGCGAAAGATCGTCGAGATCGAGCACATCGACGATTATTTCGGAAATCTTGCCCAGCAATGCTTCAGTATCCACGTTTGAACCTGTCTCCTGACCTTCGGATAGGTGTGAACCCAAACATAGATTGCCCCTGTTTGCCAGAAGAATCCCGTCGCGCCCCGCCTGTTGCCGCAGCCTCCGCGACCGGCCTGCCGGAGCCCGGGAGGAGACCTCCCGCCGCCCGCACGCCCTGCCCCGCCACCCGGCCCGCGCCCGGCCTTTCGCAGGGCGCGGCGCCCCCCGACGGCACGGCGTGGCCGCAAACCTCCCCCCGGTGCCGGCCGGGCCCTGCGCCGCGCCACGGACCTCCGGGCGGACCTGGAACTCCGTGGGGGCGGTTCCGGGCGAAGGGGCGGGGAGAGCGGCGCCGGAGGCAGGGATCCCGGCCCGGAGGCGTTGCCTCAAAGGCGCACCGCGCCGCGCGGCGCGCCCGCCGGCCTGCGGGCGTTTGACAGGGGTGCGGCGCGTTTCTACCTTGGCGCCCGGCCCATTTCAGGGCGCTCAACGGGGACAAGGGGACAGGTATGGGGATGATCGGCTTGGGGTTCATCGCAGGCACGGGCGGCAGGGCACGACAGGGGGCCCGGGGTTTCGGACGGCTGGCGGCGCCGGTGCTCGGGCTCGTGCTGGGCTCGGCCTTCGCGGCAGGCGCGCTCGCGGCGGAGTACACGATCAAGATCGGCCATCTGGAATCGACCGCGCAGTCGCGGCACATCCACCTGGAGCTGGTTGCCGAACTGGTGGCGGAGCGCACCGAGGGCGCGGTGGAATTCCAGATCTTCCCGCAGGGCCAGCTCGGCTCGCAGCGCGAGATGACCGAGGGCGTGCAGCTCGGCACGCTGGAGGCCACGGTCTCGCCGGCGGCCTTCCTGGGCGGGTTCAACCCGGCGGTGTCGGTTCTCGACATCCCGTTCCTGCTGCCCGATGACGACGCGAAGGCGCAGACCCTGCGCGAGGGCCCGTTCGGCAAGGCGCTGTGCGACAGCTTCAACAGCCGCGGCGTGACCTGCATCGGCCTGTGGCCCAACGGCCGCAAGAGCTTCACCTCCAACAAGCCCATCGACACGCTGGCCGATTTCTCCGGGCAGAAGTTCCGGGTGATGGATTCCAGCATCCTCATCGAGCAGTTCAGGGCGCTCGGCGCCTCGGCCATCGCCCTGCCCTTCGGCGAGCTCTACACCGCGCTGCAGACCGGCGTGGTGGACGGGGAGGAGAACCCGCTCGACACCATCCGCAACATGAAGTTCTACGAGGTGCAGAAGCACCTGCTGGTCTCCGACCACGGTGCGATGGAGGACGTGATCCTGTTCAACCCGGCGTTCTGGGCCTCGCTGCCGGAGGAATACCAGCAGATCATCACCGGCGCCTTCGAGGAGGTGATCCCGGACCTCATCGCCCACAAGGCCGCCGCCGTGGCCGATGCGCGCAAGGTGATCGAGGACGCCGGCCTGGAGGTGACCGAGCTCACCCCCGAGCAGAAATCCGCCTTCCGCGAGGCCATGTACCCCGCCGCGCGCGCGGCCTACCTGGAGCGCGCGGGGGATGAGGGAGCGGCGTTGATCTCCGCCTACGAGACCGCCTACAAGGCGCTCGACAACTGACCGGCCCGGCGGGCGGGCGCCTCCCGCCCGCCGGCCCCGTGCCGGACCCTGCCGCTTCCGGCCCGGAGACCCGATGTGACAGCCCTCACCGCCCTGCGCCTTGCCGAGCGCTCCGCCCTCGTGGCGATCTTCCTCACCATGGTGGGGCTGTTCGCGCTGAACGTGGCGGCCCGGCAATGGGGCGGCGACCTCGCGACCGACCTCGCCTGGATCGACGAGGCGGTGCGCATCCTGAACCTGTTCCTGGTGTTCCTCGCCGCCGGCCTCGCGCTGGAGCGCGGCCGCCACGTGAGCGTGCACACCTGGCGTGACAGGCTGGCCGCGCGCACCCGCCTGCCGCTGCGCAGGGTGATCGACGCGCTGGGGCTGGTGTTCTCGCTCTACGTCGCCTGGCTGGGGCTGAAGATGACGCTGTTCGTGTTCGCCACCGGCCAGCGCAGCCCCACGCTGGGCCTTGCGATGGGCTGGATCTACGTGGCGCCCACGGCCGGCTTCGCGCTGCTCGCGCTGCGCTACGGGCTGAACCTTGCCGGGGTGACGGACCGCTACGCCACCCAGGCGGCGGCGGAAGCCTCCGCGGAGGAGGCGGCATGATCCTGCTCGGTGTCGTGATCCTGGCCGCCCTCGCCCTGCTGGTGGCGGGGTTCGAGATGATCCTGGTGCTCGGCGTGCCGGCGCTGATGGTCAAGCAGTTCTTCTTCGCCTCCCTGCCGGACCCGGTGGTGGTGCAGAAGATCCTCGGCGGCATCAACCATTCCACCCTGCTCGCCATCCCGTTCTTCATCCTGGCCGCCGAGCTGATGGGCGACGGGCAGATCGCCCTGCGCCTCACCGGGCTGGTGAAGGCGCTGCTGGGCCACCTGCGCGGCGGCATGGGCTACACGGCGATCGGGGGGGCGATGGCCTTCGGCTCGGTCTCCGGCTCCGCCCCCGCCACCGTGGCGGCCATGGGGCGGATCGTCTACCCGGAGCTGCGCGCGGCCCGGTTCTCGGAGACATTCTCGCTGGGGCTGATCGCGTCTAGCGCCGAGACCGCCCTGCTCATCCCGCCCTCCATCACTCTGATCATCTACGGCTGGATGACCGGCACCTCCGTGGCGGCGCTGTTCGTGGGCGGGCTGGCGGTGGGCATCGTGCTCGGCCTCGCCTTCGCGGTGATGGCGGCCATCGCAGCCCGCCGGGCGGGCAACACCCGCGGCCCCGCGCCGCGCCTGCGCGACATCCTCGCCGCCCTGCGCCGGGCGGGCTGGGCGCTGGGGATGCCGGCAATCATCCTGGGCGGCATCTACGGCGGCATCTTCACCCCCACCGAGGCCGCGGCGGTGAGCGTGGTCTATGCCATCCTGGTGGAGGGGTTCATCTACCGCGAGCTCAGCCTCGCCCGGCTCGCCGCCCTTACCGAGCGCGCCGCGATCTCCACCGCCACCATCTTCATCCTGCTGGCGATGGGCGGGCTGCTGTCCTATTTCATCACGCTCGCGCAGGTGCCGGGCAGCATCATCGCCGGGCTGCAGGCCATCGACGCCGGGCCGCTGATGTTCCTGCTGGTGGTCAACGTGACCTTCTTCATCGCCGGCATGTTCATCGACCCGAATTCCGCGCTGCTGATCCTGGTGCCGCCGCTCTACCCGGTGTCGCAGGCGCTCGGCATCGACCCGGTGCATTTCGGGCTGATCGTGACGCTGAACATCTCGATCGGGATGATCACGCCACCCTTCGGGCTAGACCTGTTCGTGGCCTCCTCCTCGCTCGGCAAGCCGGTGATGACCATCGTCTCGGGCATCTGGCCCTTCGTCTTCACCAATATCGTGGTGCTGCTGATCGTCACCTACGTGCCCGGCATCTCCACCTTCCTGCCGCACCTGCTGCTCTGAGCGCCCCGCCCGCGCCCGGGGCGGGTTTCACCTGAATGCCATTGCCGCGTCACGGGCCTGTCACCTGACGGGTCCAGACGATGATCCGAACAGATCGGACGGCATCGGCGCTTTCACATGAACACAACCGAGCGGCAGAATGACATCGTGACCCTGATCCGCGAACGCGGCCTCCAGGGCATCGACAGGCTGGCGGAGCATTTCGCCGTCACCCCGCAGACCATCCGCCGCGACGTGAACGCGCTGTGCGACGCCAACATCCTGCGCCGCCGCCACGGCGGGGCGGAGCTGCTGCAGGCCGCCACCAACTCGCCCTACGACAGCCGGCGCATCACCAACCTCGCGGCCAAGCGCCGGGTGGGGGCGGCGGTGGCGGGGCTGATCCCCAACCACGCCTCGGTGATGCTGGGCATCGGCACCACGCCCGAGCAGGTGGCCCTCGCCCTTGCCGGGCATGACGACCTCACGGTCATCACCAACAATCTCAATGTGGCCATGGCGCTTTCGGCCAACCGCTCGAACCGGGTGGTGATCGCCGGCGGCACCCTGCGCCTTCCGGACCGCGACCTGCTGGGCCCGGAGGCGGAGGCGCTGTTCCGCGGCTACCGGGCCGATTTCGGCGTGTTCGGCGTGGGCGGCATCGATGCCGACGGCACCCTGCTGGACTTCGACCGTGCCGAGGTGAGCGCCCGCGAGGCCCTGCGCGAGAGCTGCCGGCATGCCGTTCTGGTCGCCGACCTCTCCAAGTTCGGCCGGGCCGCCCCCGCGCATGGCGGCGCGCTCGGCAGCGCCGACACGCTGGTGCTGGACGCCACGCCGCCCGCGGCCCTCGCCGCCCTGGCGGCGGAAGCCGGCGTGCGCGTGCTGCTGCCCGAAGGCGAGGCGGTGGCATGAGCGCCTTTCTCGAGCTGGACGGGCTGACCCGGGACTGGGGCGCCGGCACCGGGGTGCGCGAGCTCTCCCTCAGCGTGGAGCGCGGCGCGTTCGTGGTGCTGCTCGGCCCCTCGGGCTGCGGCAAGTCCACCACGCTGCGCCTCGTCGCGGGGCTGGAGCGCGCGGATGCGGGCGCGGTGCGCATCGCGGGGCGCGATGTCACCCATGCGCCGCCCTCGGCGCGCGGGCTGTCGATGGTCTTCCAGTCCTACGCGCTGTTCCCGCATCTCTCGGTGGCCGAGAACATCACCTTCGGGCTGCGCGTGCGCCGCGTGGGCCGGGCGGAGCGAGACCGGCTGCTGGCGCAGGCGCTGGAGACCACCGGGCTCTCGGGGCTGGAGGGCCGCCGTCCGGCCCAGCTCTCCGGCGGGCAGCGCCAGCGCGTGGCGCTTGCGCGGGCCATCGTCTCCGACCACCCTTTATGCCTGATGGACGAGCCGCTCTCCAACCTCGACGCGAAGCTGCGCCACGCGGTGCGGCAGGACATCCGCGCCCTGCAGCGCCGGCTCGGCCTCACCGTGCTCTACGTGACCCATGACCAGACCGAGGCGATGGGCATGGCGGACCGGGTGGTGCTGATGAAGGGCGGGCGCATCGAGCAGGCCGCAGCCCCGGAGGTGCTCTACGAGCGCCCGGCCACCGGCTTCGCCGCCACTTTCCTCGGCGCGCCCCCGATGGCGCTGCTGCCCGTCACCGCCCTGCCCGGCGCGCTGCGCCCGGCCGGGGCCCTGCCTCCGGGCGCGGTGCTGGGCGTGCGCCCGGAGGCGATCGCACTTGCCGAACCGGGGCCCGGAACGCTGGCCGCCACGGTGGAGAGCGCGGAATTCCTCGGCGCGGAGACGCTGGTCTACCTCGCCTGCGGGGCGGAGGCCGGCCATGCCCGGCTCATCGCCCGCCTGCCCGGCCGGGGGGCGCCGCGCCCCGGCGCGGCCGTGGGCCTGAGTTGGCCCGCCGCCGCGGCGCATGTGTTCGAGAGCCCCGAGGGGCCCCGCCTGCCCGTTTCCACACCCGTTTCTCCGCCCACGCCATCCCACCGAATGTCCGAGCGACAGAAGGACCTGCTCCCATGACCCACCGGTTCCTCAAGGCGGCCCTCATCGGCGCCGCCGGCGCCTGCGCCGCCCTGCCCGCCGCCGCCGATACCGACCTCACGATGTACTACCCGATCTCGGTCGGCGGCGCGCTCAGCGGCGTGATCGACGGGTTCATCTCCGGCTTCGAGGCCGAGAACCCGGATATCCACGTGAACGCCATCTACGCCGGCAATTACGACGACACCCGCGTGCGCACCCTCTCGGCCATCATGGCGGGCGAGCCGGCGCAGCTCTCGGTGCTGTTCTCCATCGATGTCTACGAGCTGATGGAGCAGGACCTGATCGTGCCCTTCGACGAGGTTGCCACCAGCCCGGAAGACAAGGCCTGGCTGAAGAGCTTCTACCCCGCGCTGATGGCCAACGGCACGGTGGACGGCCATGTCTGGGGCGTGCCCTTCCAGCGCTCGACCATCGTGCTCTACTACAACAAGGACATGTTCCGCGAGGCCGGGCTCGACCCCGAGACGCCCCCCGCCAGCTGGGACGAGATGCTCGCCGACGCGAAGGCCCTGCGCAAGGATGACCGCTGGGGCCTGATGGTGCCCTCCACCGGCTATCCCTACTGGATGTTCCAGGCCTTCGCGATCCAGAACGGCCAGGAGCTGATGTCCGCCGACGGCACCGAGACCTATTTCGACACCCCCGCCGCCGTGGAGGCGCTCACCTTCTGGCGCGACCTCTCGGCCGTGCATGACGTGATGCCGGGCGGCACCACCGAATGGGGCACCCTGCGCCAGTCCTTCCTGCAGGGCCAGACGGCGATGATGTGGCACACCACAGGCAACCTCACCGCGGTGCGCGACGGCGCGGATTTCGACTTCGGCGTGGCGATGCTGCCGGCCCACACCCGGCCCGGCTCGCCCACGGGGGGCGGCAACTTCTACCTGTTCAAGGGCGCGACGCCGGAGGAGCAGCAGGCCTCCCTCAAGCTCATCCGCTACATGACCGCGCCGGAGCGCGCCGCCGAATGGTCCATCGCCACCGGCTACGTGGGCATCTCGCCCGCCGCCTACGACACGCCGGCCCTGAAGGACTACAGCGCGGACTTCCCCCAGGCCGTGGTGGCGCGTGACCAGTTGGAGGTGGCGGTGCCCGAGCTCTCCACCTACGAGACCGGCCGGGTGCGCGAGGCGCTGAACTCCGCCGTGCAATCCGCGCTCACCGGCACCCGCCAGCCGAAGGACGCCCTGGAGGACGCCCAGGCCACCGCCGAGCGCCTGCTGCGCCCCTTCCGCTGAACGGCCGGGCGGGGCTCCTCCGGACGCTCCGCCTCCCGGCCCGCACGGGCACGGGCCTGGGCTTCCCGCACGGGCTCCCTGCCCGCTCACCGCTGCCCCGGCCTCCGGGCCGGGGTCTCGCGGCCGGACCGACCCCGTCGCCGCCACCGCTCCCGGCCGACAGGCGCCTTGCCAGATGCGCCCCGCCCGGCCCCCGCGCGCCGAGGCCCGTCCACCGCGCCGCCGGTACCGTTTCCGCCACCGGCCCGGGCTGCTCCGGCAGCCCCGGCCCCTGCATCTCGACGCCCCGCATCCCGAACCGGGGCCCCCGCCGCCCCGGCCCCCGCGCCGGGGCCTCACCCCGCCCAAGCATCCTACAGCCCAGGAGCCGCGCGATGACCCAGACCCCGGACCATGCCCGGAACCATGATCGCCGCCGCATGGCGCTCTACGGCTGGATGCTGGCCTCGCCGGCGCTGATCCTGCTCACGGTCTTCGCCTTCCTGCCCGCCGGCCACGCGCTGTGGCAGAGCCTGTTCACCCGCACCACCTCGCGCCGCCCGGCGCGCTTCGCCGGGCTCGACAATTACATCTACCTGTTCGAGGACCCCACTTTCCTCAAGGTGGTGCACAACAACCTCCTCTACGCCGCCGTCACCATCCCGGCCTCCATCGCCATCGCGCTGGTGATGGCGCTCTGGGCCAATCAGGCGCTGCGCGGCCGGGCCTTCCTGCGCACCGCCTTCTTCGTGCCCACCATGCTGCCGATGATCGCGGCGGCGAACCTGTGGCTGTTCTTCTACACCCCCGACATCGGGCTGATCGACCGCATCACCGGCCTGTTCGGCGCCGCCCCGGTGAACTGGCTGGGCCAGCCCGACACCGCGCTCTGGGCGGTGATCGCCGTGTCGGTGTGGAAGGAGGCGGGCTTCTTCATGGTCTTCTACCTCGCCGCCCTGCAGACCATCCCGCCCGACCTGCGCGAGGCCGCCGCCATCGAGGGCGCCTCCCGCGCCACCTACCTGCGCCGGGTGCTGCTGCCCCTGCTGATGCCCACCACGCTGTTCATCCTGGTGAATGCGCTGATCAACTCGGTGAAGCTCATCGACCATCTGTTCATCCTCACCAAGGGCGGGCCGGACAACGCCTCCAAGCTGCTGCTCTACTGGATATGGGAGACCGCCTTCTCCTATTTCGACCGGCCCGCCGCCGCCGCCCTCACCTGCCTCGTGCTGCTGGTGCTCGGCCTCATCGCCGTGGCGCAGTTCCGCGGGCTCGACCGGAGGATCCACTACCGATGACCGCCCGCGCCCTCACGCCTCCGGCCCTCACCCTCACGCTCGACACACTGGGCGCCTGGGTGCTGGCCCTCGTCTGGATCGCGCCGCTGGGCTTCGCGGCCTGGGCGGCCGTCCACTCCCCCACCGACGCGGTGGGCTTCCGGCTCTCCGCCCCGCTCACGCTGTCGAACTTCGCCACCGCCTGGGAGGGCACGCCCTGGCTGCGCTACTTCCTCAACAGCTTCGCGCTGGTGAGCACGGTGCTGGCCGGGCAGTTCCTGCTCTGCACGCTGGCGGGCTTCGCCTTCGCGCGCTTCGCCTTCCCGGGGCGCGAGCTGGTGTTCTACGCTGTGCTGCTGCAGCTCTTCATCCTGCCCGAGGTGCTGATCGTGGACAATTACGCCATCGCCTCGGCGCTGGGGCTGTTCGACACCATCCTCGGGATCGGCCTGCCCTACATGGCCTCGGCCTTCGGCATCTTCCTGATGCGCCAGGCCTTCCGCCAGGTGCCGGTGGAGCTGGAGGAGGCCGCCCGCATCGAGGGCTGCGGCTGGGCGGGCGTGCTGTGGCGGGTCTACATCCCGGCCGCGAAACCCACCTACCTCGCCTACGCGCTCGTCTCGGTGGCGACGCACTGGAACAATTTCCTCTGGCCGCTGGTGATCACCAACTCGGCCGAGACCCGCCCCCTCACCGTGGGCCTGTCGCTGTTCGCAGCCCCCGAAAGCGGGGTGAACATCGCGGTGATCTCGGCCGCCACGCTGATGACCGTGGCGCCGCTGCTGCTGGCCTTCCTGATCTTCCAGCGCCAGTTCATCCAGGCCTTCCTGCGCGCCGGCATCCGCTGAGCGCAGGGGCGCAGCCGCAGGCCCGGCAGCGCCCTCCTGAAGGCGCGGGTCATCGCGGCGGGATGAACGGGGGTCGGGCTGGCTGGCGTCCCGCATCCCCGCGCCGGCGGCCCTGCGGCCGGGGCGCGGGAAGCCGCTCAGGAGGGGGCTGCTGCCCGGTCACCCGGAGGGGCAGGGCGGCCAGCGGGGACGGGCCGAAGCCCCGCCACGGGTCTCACCGCACGCCCCCGACGCGCTGCGCCGCCTCCGGAGGGGCGCCGGCGCTCAGGGGGTGAACAGCCCCGCGCTCTGGCCCAGCCGGCTCACGATGGCGGCAACCACGCGCAGGGTGGGGGCCGGCACGCCGGCCGCGCGGGCGAAGGCGAGGGGCGCGAGCACGATCTCGCCCACCTCCATCGGCCGGCCCGCCTCGTAATCCTGCAGGATGGAGGCGCGGTGCACCGGCAGGTTGGCCAGCACCGCCTGCGGGTCGATCAGCCCGTCGAGCGGGAAGCCCCAGGCCCGGGCGATGGCCATCCCCTCGCCCATCATGTCGAGGAAGACGGCCGAGAGCTCCGGGTCCTCCCGGGTCTCGGCGCTCACCGAGCGGGTGGCGAGGCCGAGGGCGGAGCCGCACATGTTGAGCAGCAGCTTGCGCCACACCACCTGGCGGATGTCGCCGGGGGTCTCCGAGCCGATGCCCGCCCCCTCCAGCGTGGCGCGCAGGGCGGCGATGCGCGCATCGCCCGCGCCGCCGGTGGCCGGGCCGAGGGTGAGCGCGTTGCGTGCAGGCGTGGTGTTCACCACCACGCCGGGGCGGCTCACCTCGTTGCCGGAGTAGATCACCCCGCCCACCACCTGCTCCGGCGCCATCTGCGCCAGCAGGGCCGGGCCGCGGCGGAAGAGCGCGAGGTCGGGCAGCGCCGCCGGCGCGCCCTCGGGCGCGGGGCTGAGCGGATACCACCAGGGCATGCCGTTCTGCGGGAAGACCACCAGCGTCTCCGGCCCGATCAGCGGCGCCAGCGCGCCGGCCAGCCCGTCCAGCCCCGGGGCCTTCACGCCGACGATGAGCACGTCCTGCACGCCCAGCTCCGCGCCGCTGGCCGCCGCGCGCGGCCGGGCCTCGAGCACGGTCTCGCCGGCCTCCAGCCGCAGGCCGTTCGCCAGGATCGCCTCGAGATGCGGGCCGCGCGCGATGACCGACACGTCATGCCCGGCGCGTGCCAGCCGCACGGCAAAGTTTCCGCCGGTGGCCCCGGCGCCGAAGATGCAGATGCGCATGATGTCCCCCTCCTGTTCGCAGGGCAGATACTGCACCGGGCCCGCGCCCGGAGGAACCCCTCAGCGCACCCGGTTCTCCAGCGGCGCGCCCTCGGCCAGCCGCGCCACGTTCGCGGCCATCGCCTCCGCCCGCCGCGCCACGGTGCCATGCGTCCAGCCGGACATGTGCGGCGACAGCACCACATTGTCGAGCGTGTGGAACGGCAGGGTGGCGGGATGCGGGTTCGGGTTCTCCGGCGAGGGGTAGACATACCAGGTGTCGAGGATCGCCCCGGCGATGCGCCCGGCCTGCAGCGCCTCGAACAGCGGCTGCTCCGCGATCACCGCGCCGCGGCCCACGTTCACGATCACCCCCTCGGGGCGCATGGCGGCAAGGGCCTCCGCCCCCACGAGCCCGCGGGTGCTTTCCGCCAGCGGCAGGGTGTTCACGATGATGTCGGCGGCCGCCATGAAGGCCGGCAGATCGGTGAGCGGCATGGCCGCCGAGACCGGCGCCTCCGCCGCCACCGGGCTGCGGTTCGCCACCACCACCGTCATGCCGAAGGCCGCGGCGCGCGCCGCCACCGCCTTGCCGATGTGCCCGTAGCCCAGGATGCCGATGGTCTGCGCGCCCAGTTCGGTGCGCAGGCCGGAGGGGCCGCCGGCCCAGTATGTCCAGTCGCCCCGGCGCAGGCGGGCGTCGGCATCGGCCAGCGGCACGTGGCGGGCGAGCAGGGCTGCCATCACGTATTCGGCGATGGCGGCCTCGTGGCCGAAGCAGTTGCACACCGGGGTGGCCTCCGGCAGGCAGGCGAAGTCGATCCCGTCATAGCCCGCCCCGGGCACGTGGAACAGCTTCAGCCCCGGGCCCACCGGCAGGCCGGCCTGCAGGCGGGCGCCCACGATGACATCGGCGCCCGCATAGGCGGCGCGCTGCACGTCCGTCTCCAGCACGTCCGGCAGGTGGGTGATGTCGTGGCCCGCGCCCAGGTGCTCCCGGAAGCCGGGCAGGAAGGTGAGGGCGTTGTTGCCGTGAAAGACGATGTTCATGGGAGCTCCCGCAGGGTCATATGTCTCGGCGCGGCGCTCACAGCACCACACTCATGCCGCCGTCGACGAACAGCGTCTGGCCGTTCACGTAGCCGGAGGCGGCGGAGGAAAGGAAGATGGCCGCGCCCACCAGCTCGTCCGGCCGGCCCCAGCGCCGGGCCGGGGTGCGGCCCTTCACCCAGCCGTCGAAGGCCGCGTCCGAGACCAGGGCCGCGTTCATGTCGGTGAGCATGTAGCCCGGGGCGATGGCGTTGGCCTGCACGCCCTTCTCGCCCCATTCCGCGGCCATGGCGCGGGTGAGCATCTTGATGCCGCCCTTCGCCACCGTGTAGGGCGCCACCGTGGCGCGGGCGAGCTCGGAGGTGAGCGAGCCGATGTTGACCACCTTGCCCTCCCCGCGCGGCACCATGCGCCGTGCCGCCTCGCGCCCCACCAGGAAGGCGGAGGTGAGATTGGTGTCGATGACGCGGCGCCAGTCCGCCGTCTCCAGCTCCAGCATCGGCTTGCGGAACTGGATTCCGGCGTTGTTGACCAGGATGTCGATGGCGAGGCCGGCGGCGTCGAACCCCTCGAAGGCCGCCATCACCGCGGGTTCGTCGGTCACGTCGAAGGCGGAGGTGAGCACGTCGAGCCCGGCCGCGCGCAGCTCCGCCGCCGCCGCTTCCAGCCGCTCCAGCGACACGCCGTTGAGGACGATGCGCGCGCCGGCCCGGCCGAGGCCCTCCGCGATGGCCCGTCCCAGCCCGCGCGACGAGCCGGTGACCAGCGCCGTGCGCCCGGCGAGGGAGAAAAGTTCGGTGGACATGTGAGGCTCCTCAGGGGGTCGAGACGCGGGAGGTGAGGTCGGGGCGCTCGAAGAAGGCGGGCAGCAGCTCCACCCCCAGCCCCGGGCCTTCCATCGGATAGACATAGCCGCCCTCGATGCGCGGCATGGCGGTCACCAGTTCGTTGTACCAGCCGCGGTAGAAGGCGCGCACGCTCTCCTGGATCAGCGTGTTGGGCTGGCTGAACGAGGCGTGGATGCCGGCGATGAACCCCACCGGGCCGATGCAGTCATGCGGGGCGAAGGGCCGGTGATAGGTGTCGGCCAACGCCGCGATCTTGCGGGCCTCGGTGAGCCCGCCTGTCCAGCACAGATCCACCATCACCACGTGGGCCGCGTCGCGGTCCAGCATGTCCTTGTAGGGGAAGCGGGTGCCCAGGGTCTCGCTCGCGCAGGTCCAGACCGGGGTGGAGCGGGCGTATTCGGCCAGCGCCTGGGGGGAGTTCATCCGGATCGGGTCCTCGAACCACATCGGGTCGTAGGGCTCCAGCGCCTTCGCGATGCGCTTCGCCGTGGGCAGGTTCCACAGCGAGTGGAATTCCACCATGATCTCCATCCGGTCGCCCACCGCGCGGCGGATCGCCTCGAAGGGCTTCAGCGCGTCCTTCAGCTGCTGCGTGGAGATGAACTGGCCCTTGTTCTCGATCGCGGCCGGGTCGAAGGGCCAGATCTTCATCGCGGTGATGCCGCTGTCGAGCAGGCTCTCGGCCAGTTCGGCGGGGCGGTTCATGAAACCGTCGAGGTCCTCATAGGGTCCGTCGCTCTCGCCGAGGTTCCAGGTGGAGACCGGCTTGATGTTGCTGGTGCGCACATAGCGCGTGCCGGCGCAGGTGTTGTAGACGCGCACGCGCTCCCAGCACTGGCCGCCCAGCATCTGGTGCACCGGCAGGCCGCAGAGCTTGCCGAAGATGTCCCACAGCGCGATGTCGATGGCCGAGGCCGCCCGCGTCTCCACCCCGGTGGAGGATTGCGCCATCGGCAGGTTCAGCATCTCGCGGTGCAGCGCCTCGATGTGCAGCGGGTTCTGCCCCAGCAGGCGCCCGGCCAGCGTGTCATGGATATGCGCCTCCACGGCGCCGGCGCCGTAGAAGGTCTCGCCCAGCCCGGTGATGCCGGCATCCGTCTCGACATGCACCCAGAGGACATTGGCGAATTCCTGCACCCGGAAGGTGCGGATGGCGGTGATCTTCATGTGGCGGCCCCTGTCGGGCGGCCCGGCGCCGGATGGCTGGTGATCATGGTTTCCTCCCACGTGTCGCCGCGGTTTTCGAAGTGACATTTCGTGAAATATCACGATATATCCATGGCAGGCCCAAATGATTCATGCAAGGGCTCAGTTGAGGGCAGGGTGAGGAGGCGGGCCATGGCGAAGGACGGAGCGGGCGCGGCGGATCCGGCAGCGCAACTGCCGCAGGCGGAGCGCGCCTATCGTCGCATCGAGGCCGCCATCGTCACCTGCGCGCTGCGCCCGGGCAGCTTCCAGCGCATCCAGGATCTCGCGGCGCTGGCCGGCACCGGCCGCACCCCGGTGCACCAGGCGGTGAGCCGGCTGGCCGCCGACACGCTGCTCGACGTCCTGCCCCGGCAGGGGCTGCTGGTCGCGCCGGTGGAGCTGGGCCGCTGCCGGGTGCTGCTGGGCCTGCGCCGCGAGGTGGAGCGCTTCGCCATCGGCCTGGCCGCCGCGCGTGCCACCGAGGGCCAGCGCAGCCACATGCGCCACCTCGCCGGCGCCCTGCGCGCGGCGGGCGACACGCTGGATCTCGCGGATTTCAACGCCTTCGACACCCGCATCGACGCGGTGGTGCTGGAGGCCTGTGGCGAGCCCTTTCTCGAGAACACCCTGCGGCCGCTGCACTCGGTGTTCCGCCGGGTCGGCTGGATCTGGCACGGGCTGGCCACGCCCGGCCCGGACCCCGCGGCCTCCGTCAGCGCGCATCTCGACGTGCTGGACGCCCTGGCCGACGGGCGGGGCGAGGCGGCCGCCGCCGCCTCGGACGCGCTGGTCGACCTGGTGGGCCGGATGATCGACGGCCTGTCCCTCGGTGCCCCGCCCGCCCTGCTCGACAGCCGGATCGAGCGCTACTGAGCAGGCCGGCAGGGGCGGGCCCCCGCCGTCGCGCGCCACGCCGCCGCCCCGCCAGGCCCCGCCGCCGCCCCGCCACTGCGGCCTCGCGCGGTGCCTCACCCCATGCGGCCCGCCGCCCCCCGCATACCGCAGCGGCCCCGCGTACCTCACCACCGTCAGTCAGGGGCCTTGACCTGCCCCCCGGCCGCCCTCACCTGCCGCGACCAGCCAAAACGCGCCACCCCCCCGCACTCCCGCTACAAAGGAAGCCGCGCTCGCCGGCCCGGGAGGCACCCGTACCCGCAGAGCGCCCGGGACGGCCCTGCCTGCCGGGCGCCGGCACGCCTTGCCGCACTGTCGGCCCACCGCTGGTGTTGCACTGCACAGCCACGCTTTGCCGCAGCCCGTCCGGCGCATTCGCTGCTAGACTGCGCGCCATGAGGCATACCTCGCCCAAAGCCGCGGCTGCGCGGCTGGCCGTCCTGGCCGCCGTGATCTACGCGATCGCGGTGCATGCCCTGCTGGCGGGCGCTGCCCAGGCCGCAATGGCGGCCGCGGCACCCGGCGTGCTGTGCCTGTCCGCCGATGAGGGCGCCCCGCTTCCCGCCGGGGCCGGCGGGAGCTGCTGCGACACGCTGTGCAAGTCCGTCTGCGCCAACGGCGCGGCCGACCTGCCGGCGCCCGGCGGGCTGGCCCGGCCCGTGGTGCAGGCCCGGCCCGTCGCCGGCGCCCTGCCGGAGCGCGTGCTTCCCGGGCGGCGCGACACCTGCCTGCCCCGGCCCCGCGGCCCGCCCGCCGCGGCCTGACGCCACCCCCCGCAGGAAACGCCCCTGCCCGGCCGAACCGACGCCGGGCCAAGTTCGCATGACGGAGACACCGCATGACACGCCTCCCCCGCCTCGTCCTCGCAGCCGCCCTGAGCGCGGCGCTGCCCGGCCTCGCCCTCGCCGGGCCCGTCACCGCCTCCGGCGCCTGGGTCCGCGCCACGCCGCCGGGCGCCATGGCTGCCGGCGGCTTCCTCACCCTCCACAACCCCGGCCCCGGCGATGACCGCCTGGTGGGCGCGCGCAGCCCCGCCGCCGCCCGGGTGGAGCTGCACGGCATGGAGATGTCCGGCGGCGTGATGCGCATGCACCCGCTGGCCGAGGGCCTGCCGCTGCCCGCCGGGGCCACCGTGGCCCTCGCCCCCGGCGGCGCGCATATCATGATGATGGACCTCGCCGCACCGGTGGTCGTCGGCGCGCCGGTGCCGGTCACGCTCATCCTGGACAGCGGCGCCGAGATCGCCGTGCAGATGCAGGTGGTGCCCCCCGGCGCGCCGAAGCCGGCGGAGGCGCAGTGATGTCGCGCGCCCGCATGGCCCTCGCCGCCCTCACCCTGGCGCTGGCCGGGGTGGCGGGCACGCTGCTCTGGGTCACCCTGCGCGGCGAGGACGTGGGCACCGCCAGCGTGGGCGGCCCCTTCACCCTCACCGACGAGACCGGTCGCACCGTGACCGAGGCCGATTTCGAAGGCCGCCCCACGGTGATCTTCTTCGGCTTCACCTTCTGCCCGGATGTCTGCCCCACCACGCTCTACGAGCTCACCCTGCTGATGCAGGACCTCGGCGAGGACGCGGACAAGGTGAACTGGCTCTTCGTCTCCGTGGACAGCGCGCGCGACACGCCCGAGCAACTGGCCCAATACACCTCCGCCTTCGACAGCCGCATCCTCGGCCTCTCGGGCACTGAGGCGCAGATCGCGGCCATCGCGAAGCAGTATTTCGTCTACTACAAGCGCGTGCCGCTGGAGGGCGGAGACTACACGATGGAACACACCGCGACCGTCTTCCTGATGGATTCCGGGAATCACCTGTTCGGCACCATCGGTTATGGCGAGGCCCCGGCCATGGCCCTGTCCAAGCTCCGTCGCCTCGTGCGCGACGGCTGAGCCGCGGGGGCGGCCCTTTTCGCGGTCGCGGGGTGGGCCGCGCAGGGGGCGCCGCCCGCTCCGGCCTCTCCGGGGTGGGAGCGACCGGGAAAAGGGCCGCCTCCGCGACTGGACGCGCCCGCCGTTGCGGCGCACAAAGGGGTGGAAGCCGCCCGGGAGCCCGCATGCGCAAGTCCGACTTCGAGACAGGGACGGGAGCCGCCGCTCCGCCCGCAGGTGCCGCGCGCCGTGGCGTGGCGGCCCCTGCCCTCAACCTGCTGCAGGCCGGGGCCAGCCCCCGGAAGGAACGCCCATGAGCATCGTCGTCCACTGCCCCGATCCCGCCGAGACCGCCGAGTGGCGCGACCGTCTCGCCGCCCTGATGCCCGAAGCCCGGGTCGAGGCGCTGGAGGCCGCCGCGGCCCCGGAGGCCGTGCGCTACGCCGTGGTCTGGCAGCCCGGCACCGGCCGGCTGGCGCGGTTTCCGGGGCTGCGCGCCATCGTCTCGCTCGGCGCGGGGATCGACCATGTGCTGGCCGACCGCGCCCTGCCCGCGCATGTGCCGATCATCCGCACCGTGGGGCGCGACCTCACTCAGCGGATGCGCGAATACGTGGCCCTGCACGTGCTGCGCCACCACCGCGAGATGCCCGCCCTCGCCGCCGCGCAGGCCGCGGCGCGCTGGCAGCAGATCGTGCCGCCGCCCGCCACCGGCCGGCGCGTGGGGGTGATGGGGCTGGGCAATCTCGGCGCGGCGGCGGCGCGCAGCCTGGCCGCGCTCGGCTTCGACACCGCCGGCTGGGCGCGCAGCGCGCGCGAGATCGAGGGCGTTGCCTGTTTCGCCGGCGCGGGCGAGTTGGGCGCGTTCCTCGCCCGTTCCGAGATCCTCGTCTGCCTGCTGCCGCTCACCGACGCGACCGCCGACATCCTGAACGCCGGGCTGTTCGCCCGGCTGCCGCATGGCGCGAGCCTGGTGAACGCCGGGCGCGGCGGCCACCTGGTGGAGGAGGACCTGCTCGCCGCCCTCGACAGCGGGCGGATCTCCCACGCGACCCTGGACGTGTTCCGCCAGGAACCGCTGCCGGCCGGGCATCCGTTCTGGCGCCATCCCGGTGTCACCGTCACGCCGCACATCGCCTCGATGATCGACCCGGAGACCGGCGGCCGCATCGTGGCCGCCAACATCCGTGCCTTCGAGCGGGATGGCACGGTGGCCGATCTCGCAGACGCCGCACGGGGCTACTGAGCCCCGCGGAGGCCCGCACGGGCGCCGGCCGGTTCGCGCTCCCCCGCGCGGCCCCTTTCCCGGACAGTCCCGCGCGTCCTTGCGGCGAAGCCTTCAGCCCCGGGCCGGATCGACCGGGAACCGGGCCGCCGGCGGCGACCGCGGCGGACCGACCGATGTACTTCAGCGAGCCGGGCAGCGGCAGCACCAGCCGGGAGTCGCCCCCCTGTGCACGGCCCTGGCACCCGGCATCCCGGCAGCATAGCCGCGGGGGCCCGCCACGCCGGCGGGGCCGTCAGGGCGAAGGGATGCCCGTCCGGGTCCGCACCCCCGACATCCGGGGGCGGGAGGGCGGATGTCGCGTGGTGCGCCCTCGTGTCGCCTCACGCGCCCCGGCGGCCGCAGCGCGCGAGGGCGGGCAACCCGGCGCTCCGCGCAGGGCTCGGCCCGCCTGCCCGGGGTCAACCCAGCCGCGCACGCCATTCCGCGGCGCGGGCGCGGGCGCCGCGCTGGAGCAGCGAGAGGTCCAGGTCGACGGCCACGAAGCGGGCGCCCGCCTCCACCGCCTCGGCGGCGAAGGCCTGGTCCAGCGTCAGCACCCCCGGCGGCAGGCCGGCGGCGGAGATGCGGCGGATGGCGTCAAGCACCGCCGCCTTCACCTCCGGGTGGCCGGTCTCGCCCGGGTGGCCCAGGCTGGCGGCGAGATCGGCGGGCCCGACGAAGATGCCGTCCACCCCCTCCACCGCCGCGATCGCCTCGATCTCCCCCAGGGCCTCGGCGGTCTCGACCTGCAGCAGCAGGCAGATTTCCTCGCCGGCGCGGCGGTGGTAGCCGGCGATGGTGCCGTAGCCGCTGGCCCGGGTCATGCCCGCCACGCCGCGGATGCCGGCGGGCGGATAGCGCACGGCGGCCACCGCGGCGCGCGCCTCCTCCGCGCTCTGGATATAGGGGATGAGCAGGCTCCGGGCGCCGCAGTCGAGCGCCTTCTTGATCTCCACCACGTCCAGCGAGGCGGGCCGCACCACGGCGGAGACCGGGGCGGGTG
Organism: Paroceanicella profunda; assembly: GCF_005887635.2. GTDB lineage: Bacteria > Pseudomonadota > Alphaproteobacteria > Rhodobacterales > Rhodobacteraceae > Paroceanicella > Paroceanicella profunda. Next base: position 50,484 of record NZ_CP040821.1, read on the forward strand.
CGAGCGCGCGCAGGAGCGGCAGGGTTCCCAGCACGTCCATCGGGGAATGCTCGGTGTCCAGCAGCATCCAGTCATAGCCGGTCGCGCCGAGCATCTCGGCCACGGTCGGGTCCGGAATCGTGCACCAGAGGCCGATCTGGGTGTGGCCGGCGCGCAGCGCGGCCTTGAAGGCATTCTTCGGCAAGTCCATCGGGGGGGTCCTTCGGTCAGGGTCGGTGACGGCGCCCTCGGGCACCGGAGAGCGCCGCGGTGGGCGGCACGCGGCAGGTGGCGAGAGGTTCAGGGCAGGCCGGCCCGCTCCGGGGAGGGCCCCGCGCCGCCCTCCGCCGCGGCGCGGCCCTGCGGCGTGACCGGGGTGCCGCTGGCCGCGGCCTGCTTCACCGCCTCGACCACGGCGAGCGTGGCCAGCCCCTCGCGCCCGGAGACCAGCGGCGCCTCCTCGCCGCGGATCACCCGGGCGAACTGGCCGACCTGGCGCAGGAGCGGGTCTCCCGCCTCCGGCCAGGCTGCCATGCGGGCGGAAATCGGCGCCCACCAGTCGCGCTTGCCCTCGTCGTGCCAGAGGCGGTTGAGCGGCATCTCCAGGCTGCCCGCGGTGCCGCCGATGAAGTAGCAGGGCGCGTCGGTGCGCGGATAGGCCGGGTTCTCGCCGGTGGTCATCTCCCAGGACCAGGGCGCGGGAATGGTGTCGGAGATGTTGACCGTTCCCAGCGCGCCGCTGGCGAAGCGCAGCAGGATGACGGCGCTCTCCTCCACCGCGTTGCCGCGGATGGCGGAGCTTTCCATCGCCTGCACGCTGTCGATCTCGCCCAGCAGGTGGCGCATCAGGTCAATGTCGTGCGAGAGGTTGAGGTAGACCGGCCCGGCCCCGGGCGCGCGCCGCCAGGCGGTGTCGAAATAGGGGTCGGGCTTGCAGATCCAGTACATCACATGGGCGGAGACGGGACGGCCGATCTCTCCCGCCGCGATCCGCGCCCGGGCGGCGGCCACGATCGGGTTGTGCCCGCGGTGATGCCCGGTGAGCAGGGGCACGCCGGCCGCCTCCGCCGCCTCGACCAGCCGGCGGGCGCCGGCGATGTCGGTCGCGAGCGGCTTTTCCACCAGCACGGGCAGGCCGGCGGCGATGCAGGCCAGCCCGCCGGGCACGTGATGGGTGTTCGGCGTGGCGAGGATCACCCCGTCCGGGCGCGGCCCGGCGAGCAGCGCCTCCAGGTCGGGCAGGTGCGGCACACCCATCCGCTGCGCGAGCGCGGCAGCCTCCGGCGCGGGGTCCACCAGCGCCGAGAGGCGCACCCCGGGCGCGGCCAGCACGGCCTCTGCGTGGCGCCGACCGATCAGCCCGGCGCCGACGACGGCAATATCGGTCATCTTGTTCTCCCTTTCCTCCCCTCGCCCGGCGCCTCAGCCGAGCAGCGAACACACCCTCCGCACCGCGGCCGCGTACCCCTCGATGCCCAGCCCGGCGATCACCCCGTCGGCGCGCAGGCTCACGTAGGAGTGGTGGCGGAAGGCCTCGCGCTTGTGGACGTTGGAGATATGCACCTCGATCACCGGCGCCTCGAAGGCGTTGAGCGCGTCGAGGATCGCCACGGACGTGTGGGTATAGGCCGCCGGGTTGATCACGATGGCGCAGGCCGCGTGCCGGGCCTCGTGGATCCAGTCGATGATCTGGCCCTCGTGGTTGGACTGCAGCAGGCGGATGTCGAAACCCTCGGCACAGTTGGCCCGGCAGAGGTCCTCCACCGTCTTCAGCGTGTCATGCCCGTAGATCTCGGGCTGGCGCTGGCCGAGCAGGTTCAGGTTCGGGCCGTTGAGAACGTAGATGGTCCTGGTCACTTGGGGTCTCGCTGTGCTGGGAGGGCCGGGGGAAAGACAGGGGAGGCCGGTGCCCGTGGGGCCCGGGCGTCCTGCCGGTCGCGTCCTGGTGCGGAGCTGTGGCGCGGGCTCTTGGCGAGCACTGGTGGCACCGTGCGGTTTCCTTCCTCCCCCCGTGGGGTTTCGGGCGAGGATGGCCCGGATCGCGCGAACAGGCAAGACCCCGCGCCCCGCACCGAAAACCCGCCACCGGGAGCACCGGGAGCACCGGGAGCACCGGGAGCACCGGGAGCACCGGGAGCACCGGGAGCACCGGGAGCACCGGGAGCACCGGGAGCACCGGGAGCACCGGGAGCACCGGGAGCACCGGGAGCACCGGGAGCACCGGGAGCACCGGGAGCACCGGGAGCACCGGGAGCCGGTTCGGCCCGTGCGGTCAACCCCCTTTCCTTCCGCCCGGGCGGGGCGGTTGCGCGCCCGGGCAACAGCCCCCCGGGCCGGGGCTCGCATCGGCCCCGGGCCGGGGTGCGAGCCATCCGGGCCCGGGCGGGCGCGGTCAGCGGCTATCCGGCGGCACGCTCCCCGTGCCCGGGCCGGCCGGGGTTTCGGCCAGCAGGCCGACGGCGCGGGACAGCATCGCCGGGATCACGCTGCCGTGGCCCTCGCCCTCGAACAGGCGGAACCGCACGTCCAGGCCCGGCACCGCCGCGAGCCGGGCGGCCGCGTCGCGGGCCCGCGCCACCATGTGGCGCTCCTGCAGCCGGGCGAGGCGCTCGGCGTCGGGCGGCGCGCCGGGGCGCGCGCGCGCGATGGCGGCGTCCTCCTCGTCGCCCGCGCTCAGCATGAGGCACACCGGGCGGGGCGGGCGCAGCGCGTCGAGCCCGGCGAAGACCGCCTCCGGGTCCACCCAGATCGAGGGGCTGCTCGCCACCACGTGGCTGAAGAGGCCCGGCCTGTCGGCCAGCGCGCGCAGGGCGAAATAGCCGCCGAAGGAATGGCCCAGCAGCATCCGGCGCTCCGGGTCCAGCCGGTAGGCGTCCGCCAGGGCCGGCAGCAGGTCATGCTCGAGAAACCGCAGCGTCGCCGCCCGGCCCGGCCCACTGGAAGCCGGGCCGGTGAGGTCGGTGGTGCGGCGGTGCATGTCCACCCAGTCCGGCGTGGGATAGCCGAGGCCGGCGACGATGGTGGCGGGCAGGCCGGTGTCGGCGCGCGCGCCGGTCTGCAGCCGGACCACGTCGCGCAGGGTGCCGAAGGTGAAGCCCGCATCCGGCGCCACGATCAGCGCGTAGCCCGCGGGCGGGGGCGGCTCGTCCGGCAGGCAGAGGACGAGGCGCAGGGCACCGCCGGGGGCATCGATGCAGCCCGAGGCGGTGCCCGGCAGGAAGGCGGCCTGCGCGCCGCCGGAACCGGGCAGGCGCATCAGAACCGGGTGGTCAGCGTGAGGCTGGCGTTGCGCGGCGCACCGTAGAAGTTGAACACCGAGGTGGAGCCGACGCGGGAGTAGTATTGCTTGTCGAACACGTTGTTCACGTTGAGCTGGAGGGCGACGGTCTCGGTGATGTCGTAGGAGGCCATCAGGTCGACCACACCATAGCCCGGCGCCTCGATCCCGCGCGAGGAGAAACTGGACATCGCGGTGAAGCCGCCGCCCACCGAGACGTCCTTCAGCACGCCGGTGTCGAAGCTGTACTTCGTCCAGACCCGCAGCATGTGCTCGGGCGTGTAGGTGGAGAAATCCTCGCCGTCGCTCGCACCGTTGAGGTATTCGGTGTCGGTGTAGGTGTAGCCGCCGGCGAGCTGCCAGCCGGGCAGGATCTCGCCGGAGGCCTCCAGCTCGATCCCGCGGGAGCGGACCTTCTCCTGGGCCACGTAATCTCCCGTCACCGGGTCGGCCACGGCGCGGTTCGTGTCCTCCAGGTTGAAGAAGGCGAGCGAGGCGTTCAGCCCGTTGGAGAACTCGAACTTCGCGCCGACCTCCACCTGCCAGCCCTCGCGCGGGTCCAGCATCGCGCCGTTGCGGTCCCGCTCGGTCTGCGGCTGGAAGATCTCGGTGTAGCTGGTGTAGAGGGTCGCCCAGTCGTTCACGTCGTAGGTGGCGCCGAGATAGGGCGTGAAATGCCCGTTGATGTCCTGCTCGTCGGAGCGGGTGCCGGTGGCGTTGTCGGTCACATGCGCGTCGTACCAGGTGAGCCGGCCGCCGCCGATCAGGGTGACATCCCGGAAGGGCGACAGGCGCAGCTGGGTGTAGAGCCCGTACTGGTTCGAGCTGCTGTCGTCGTCCGAAGACCAGGTCACGTCCGGGGCGGGCACGCCGGAGACATCCCAGTCGGTGAGGGTGTAGGTGCCGGCGATGGAGCCGCGGGCCTGCTTCAGCGTGCTGTCCACATTCTGGTAGTCGGCCCCGACGATCACGTTGCCGCGCAGTCCGGCGAGCGTGTAGGGCAGGCTGGTGTAGACGTCGAGGGCCAGCGACTGCTCCTGGTAGTCGCGCGCCAGCCAGGACAGGCCGTTCACGTTGCCGTCCGCGTCGGCGGCGGAGCCGGCATAGGCGTAGAGGAAGTCCACGTCGCGGTCCGAGAAGCGCCCGGAAGCCTTCACGAAGCCGCCGCCGTCGAAGCGGTGCTCGAACTCGGCCATGTAGTCGGTGACCGTGTTGTCGAAGTCGTTCCAGTCCGCCGCGGTGGTGGTGTCGGGGTCGAGGTCGAGCAGGTTGCCGTCCGCGTCGGTGGGCAGGCCGTTGAAGGGCGCGATGTCGCGCTCCATGTGGCTCAGGCTCAGGGTGAGCGTGGTGGCCGGGCTGAAATCATAGGCCACGGTGCCGTAGCCCTGGAGGACGCCGTTCTCCTGCTTGTCCACGAAGCCGTCACCGTTCTCGTAGGCGAAGACGCCGCGGGCGCGCAGGCTGCCGCTGTCGTTCAGCGCGCCGGTGATGTCGGCCTCGCCCCGGCCGCGGCCGAAGGTGTTGCCGGTGGCGCTCACGTAGCCGCCGAAATCCGCACTGGCCTGCTTGAGGCGCATGTTCACCGAGCCCGCCGGCTCCCCCCGCCCGGCGAAGAGGCCCGAGGGGCCCTTCAGGATCTCGATATGATCGACGATCGAGAGGTCCGGCTGGGTGCCGTAGATGGAGGAGAGCGGCGCCGGCAGGCCGTTGAAATAGAGGTAGTCGAACTCGAACCCGCGCGAGAAGATCGAGGAGCGGCCGTTGTCATTGTCCAGCACCAGGATGCCCGGGGTCTGGCGCAGCGCGGTGTCGAGCGAGGTGTAGTCGCCGTCCTCGATGCGCTGGCGGGTGACGACGGTGGTCGACTGCGGGATCTCGCGCGGCGCCAGCGCCTCCTTCTCACCCACGGAGATCAGCCCGGTGGCGTAGCTGCCGGTGTCCTCGGTCTCGTAGCTCGGGCTGGTGACGACGATGCCCTCCAGCGGGATCACGTCCTGCTCTTCCGGCGCATCGGCGGTCTGGGCGCAGAGCGGCGCGGCCGCCAGCGCGGAACTGGCCAGAAGCGCCGCACGCAGCGGCAGGCGGAGGCGGCGGGCAACGGATCGGGTCATGGGCATTCCTTGCGCGGGGAGTAGTTGATTCATTTTGTAGACTTTCGTACTCTCCCGGGAGTCTCACCGCCAGCCGCGGACCTTTGCCAGATCGCCGAATGCCTTTGCGAAATCGTCAAATCGCCGGTCCGCACGCCAGGCACCATGCTTCCGACACCAGTTCGAGAGGAGGGTCCGCCTTGGCCAATCCGATACCGCTGGCGCGCATCGCGCGCAGCGCCCACCTGTCGGGACGCGATTTCCGCGCCTCGCAGCCCGCCGGGGCGCCTCTCTCCGGCCGGCATTCCATGACCGAGCTGCGCCGCGGCCTCGCGGTGCACACGCTCGACGCGCGCACCACCGAGTATTTCGAGACCCGCGTCACCCGGGCGCCCGGGCTGGTGCTGCACTGCTTCACGGCGGGCGAGGCGCGCGCCTCGCTGGGCGGGGTGCCGATGGGGCTGGGCCGGGCACCGGGCGCGCCGGTGCGCGTGGTGCTCACCGCGCTCACCGAGCCCGCGCCCTTCGTGCGCCGTGCCGAGCCGGGCGACTACATGCGCAAGGTCAACATCAAGCTCAGCCCGGAGTGGATGGCCGGCAACGGGTTCGACCTGGCCGGGGCCGGCCAGCACGCGCTGCGCGCCCGGCTGGCCGCGCCCTTCACCCGGCTCTCCTGGGAGGCCGACGCCGAGACGCTGGCGGCCTTCGAGCGCCTCGCCACGCTGGAAGACGGGGACTTCCCCTGCCTGCGGCTGGAGCGCGAGGCGCTGACCCTGGGCCTGGTGGCCCGGGCGATGGCACGGATCGGCGACGCCCCGCCCGAGCGCGACGCCCTGCTGCGCCCGCATGAGCGCGCACGCCTCGCCCGCATGGAGGCCTGCGTGGCCGAGAGCAGCGGCCCCCTGCCCGGCCTTGCCGAGATCGCGGCGGAGGGCGGCGTGAGCCTGTCGACCATGCGCCGCCTGTTCCACGCGGCGCATGGCACCAGCGTGGTGTCCTGGGCCCGGGCCGAGCGGCTGGACCGCGCCCGCGCGGCGCTGGAGCGCGAGACGGTCACCGTCTCGCAGGCCGCGGCGCTGGCCGGTTACGGCAGCCCGGCGAACTTCGCCACCGCCTTCCGCCGCCAGTTCGGCGTCGCCCCCTCCGACATCCGCCGCACCCGCGCCGGCTGAGCCGGCAGACACTCCCGGCGCTCTCGCGGACGGGAAGCGGCCCCGCCCCCCGGGGCTTCCACCATCGCTCCGGGCCGCCGCGCGGGAGGTGAGTGCGGCGCCTCCGGTCGGCCCCCACCGGGGTCGCCTTCGGGCATCCCGGTGGGGGCCCGAAGGGCTCGCGGTGCCGGTCGGACCGGGTCTTGCGCAGGGCCCCGTCGCCTTGGGTTGCCGGGGCGAGGTGCTCTCCGGACCGTATCCGCGTCTGCCGCCCGGTCGCGTGCGGACAGGACGGGAGGGGGCGTTGCACCGCATCCAAGCACACCCCCGGAGCCCGCATGCGCCCGGTTCCGGCGGCGCGCGCGCGATTTATGGTCAAACCGACGGCCCGGCGGCGCGAGGCGCGCCCGCCGTCAGCCGCGGGTTTCGCCGTCGGTGTCGATGTCCAGCCCGGCGGAAATGTCGCGCAGCGTGGCGAGGAAGGCGGCCTTGCGCTCCGGCCCGACGATCTCGTCCAGGCGGCGGAAATGCGCCTGCGCCTTCTGCGCCATCCGGGCGTAGACCTTCTCTCCCGCCGGTGTGACGTAGCTTGCGTAGGAGCGCCGGTCGCCCTCCAGCCGTTCGCGGCGGATGATGCCCCGGTCCTCCAGCTGGCGCAGGGCGCTGGTGACGCTGGACTTGTCGCGCCCGCTCACCCGGCCCAGCTCCACCTGGGTGAGGCCCGGGTTGCCCACGATGAGCGAGAGCAGCGCGAAGCTGCCGGGCTTGAGCTGGTCCGCGCCCAGCGTGCGGGAGAAATCCGCGAAGGAGGCCTCGAAGGCGTGACGCAGGTAGAAGCCGATGAACTCCGCCATCGGGCCGAGATCGACCACGCGCCCGGAGGGGGCACGTGCGGCCGGAGGCTCCGGCCCGACGTCGGGCGGCCTCGGTATGTCCTTCGCGATCTTCCCGGTCATGCGCGCGGGGTCTCCCTTCCGGCCTGGTCTCGTGGGGGGCTGGGCAGGTCCTGTCCAGCCCGGTCAGTCATGCCCCGGCAGCGCGGTGAGGCCGGTCTGGGCCAGGGCGGATTCCAGCTCGGCCGCCAGCAGGGCGAACAGGGCCTCGGCCCCCTCCGCCCCCCGCGCCGCCACGGCGAAGAGGAACGGCCGGCCGAGAAACACGAAATCCGCCCCGGCGTTCAGGGCCTTGAGGATATCCTCGCCGCTGCGCACGCCGCCGTCCAGCGCCAGCGGCACCTGCGTGCCGACCCGGTCGCGCACCGCGCGGATGGCCGTCAGCGGGGCGGGGGCGGAGTCAAGCTGCCGCCCGCCGTGGTTCGAGACCACCACCGCGTCGGCGCCCTCGCCCACGGCCCGGGCCGCGTCCTCGGGGTTCAGGATGCCCTTCACCACCATCCGCCCGCTCCAGCGCTGCCGCAGCCGGGCGAGCAGCGCCCAGTCCAGCCGGCCCGAGCTCTGCCCCGCCATCAGCTCGGCAAGCGAGCGCGCGTTCGCCCCGGGCGCCGCGTAGCGCTCCAGGTTGGCAAAGCGCGGCGCCCCGGCGCGCGCCATCGCCAGCGACCAGGCGGGATGCGTGAGCAGGTCCAGCACCATGCGCGGGCCGGGCCGCAGCGGCAGGCCGAAGCCGTTGCGCAGGTCGCGCAGCCGCTTGCCCGGGCGCGGCACGTCGACGGTGACCACGAGATCCGTGTAGCCCGCCGCCTCGGCCCGGGCGACCAGATCGTCGGTGATCTCCGCGGACCGCCCGACATAGAGCTGGAACATGCCGGAGCCCGGCGCGACCTGCTTCAGCGCCTCCAGCGTGTCGGTGGAGGGGGTGGAGGCGACATAGGGCACGCCGTGCCGCTCCGCCGCCGCGGCGAGGATCCGGTCCACCCCCGGCCAGGCGATGCCCGCGAGCCCGATGGGCGGAATGCCGAAGGGCAGGCGCCACTCCCGCCCCAGGAAGGACCGGGCGGTGGAGATCGGCGCTTCGGTGTTCACCAGGGCGCGCGGCATCAGCAGCGCCTCGGTGAAGGCGGCGCGGTTGCGGGCGAGCCCGGCCTCGGTGCCCGCGCCGCCGTCGATGAAATCGAAGGCGAAGCGCGGCATGCGGGCGCGGGCGGCGGCGCGGTAGGCCTCAGCCGATTCGGGCGCGCGGCGGGTGAAGAGGCTCATGACGGCTCTCTCCCGCAGGGACCGGGCGCGGACGGGCAGTGCGGGCCCCGGCCCGGCGCTCCGCGGCGGTGGCGCCGCACGGGCGGGGCGCAGGCGCGCGGGCCTGCGGCGATGATCCTGTCGGGCATGGGCGCTCCTCCCGGACTGCCTGTCGGTCGATGGCCGATCTCTCATGAGATTGTTGACATAGAGATCGTTATGTGTCCAACTTTTTTGCGGACCAGGGCCCCGCGACCTGGCCCGAGCCGAAGCTCCGCCGACAGGCGCGCCCCCGGACCCTGCACGCGTCTCCGCCCTTCCGGCGGGGCGCCGCGGCAGGCCCGGGGCCCGCCATGCGCCGAACGACCTCCCGGCATGGGCCGGGCCAGAACACTCCAGGGTAGGAAAACCAATGGACCTTCACCTTCTCATCGGCGGCGACGCCACGCCCGCCGAAGACGCCCGCACCTTCGAGCGCCGCGACCCGGTGACGGGCGCGCTCGCCACCCGGGCCGCGGCCGCGCGCAAGGCGGATGTGGACCGCGCCGTGGAAGCCGCCGCCGCCGCCTTCCCCGCCTGGTCGCAGACCGGGCCGGGCGCGCGCCGCGCCATCCTGCTCAAGGCCGCCGACCTGCTGGAGGCCCGCACCCCCGAGTTCATCGAGACCGGCATCGCGGAGACCGGCGCCACCGGTCCCTGGCTGGGCTTCAACGTGGCCTTCGCCGCCGGCATCCTGCGCGAGGCCGCGGCGATGACCACCCAGGTGAAGGGCGAGGTGGTGCCCTCCGACAAGCCGGGCACCCTGGCGATGGCCTACCGCCAGCCGGTGGGCGTGCTGGTGGGCATGGCGCCGTGGAACGCGCCTGTCATCCTCGGGATGCGCGCCGTCGCGATGCCCATCGCCTGCGGCAACACCGTGGTGCTGAAGGCCTCCGAGATGTGCCCGCGCCTGCACGTGATGATCGGCGAGACGCTGGAGCAGGCCGGCCTGCCGAAGGGGGTGATCAACGTCGTCACCCACGCGGCGGAGGACGCGCCGGAGGTGGTCGCCGCCCTGGTGGAGCACCCGAAGGTGAAGCGCGTCAACTTCACCGGCTCCACCCGCGTGGGCCGCATCATCGCCGAGCTGGCCGCCCGCCACCTCAAGCCGGTGCTGCTGGAGCTGGGCGGCAAGGCGCCGATGCTGGTGCTCGACGACGCGGACCTGGACGGCGCGGTGAACGCCGCCGCCTTCGGCGCCTTCATGAACCAGGGCCAGATCTGCATGTCCACCGAGCGCATCATCGTCGATGAGACCGTGGCCGACGCCTTCGTGGAGAAATTCGCCGCGAAGGCCGCCGCCCTGCCCTTCGGAAACCCGCGCGAGCACGTGGTGCTCGGCTCCGTGGTGAATCGCGCCACGGTGGAACGGGTGGACATGCTCATCGCCGACGCGCTGGCGCAGGGTGCCACCTGCGTGGCGGGCGGCGCCACCGACAGCACCATCATGCCGGCGACGGTGATCGACGGGGTGACCCCGGACATGAAGCTCTTCCGCGAGGAATCCTTCGGCCCCGTGGTCTGCGTGGTGCGCGCGCGCGACACCGAGCACGCGATCGCGCTTGCGAACGACACCGAGTACGGCCTCTCCTCCTCGGTGTTCGGCGCAGACGTCACCCGGGCCATGGCGGTGGCGCGGCGCATCGAGGCCGGCATCTGCCACGTGAACGGCCCCACCGTGCAGGACGAGGCGCAGATGCCCTTCGGCGGCATGAAGGCCTCCGGCTACGGTCGCTTCGGCGGCTCGGCGGCCATCGACGAATTCACCGAGCTCCGCTGGATCACCCTCGAGGATCCGGCGCAGCATTACCCGTTCTGATGGTGACCGGCATGGACGGGAGCGACACCAGCGGGGCGGCCGGGGCCACCCTCACCGCCGGCGGGGCGATCTTCACGCGGCTGAAGGCGCTCGGCATCGACTACGTGTTCACCAATTCGGGCACGGACTTCCCCCCCATCATCGAGGGGCTGGCGGAGGCGACGGCGAAGGGCATCGACCTGCCGCGCGCCCTCGTCATCCCGCATGAACACGCGGCGATGGGCATGGCGCACGGCTATTACCTGATCTCCGGCACGCCGCAGGCGGTGATGCTGCACACCAACGTGGGCCTGTCGAACGGCGCCACCGGGGCCATCAACGCCGCCTGCGAGCACATCCCCATGCTGCTGATGTCCGGCCGCACCCCGGTGACGGAGCAGGGCCGGTTCGGCGCGCGCACCGTGCCCATCGGCTGGGGGCAGGAGATGCGCGACCAGTCCGCGCTGGTGCGCGAGGCCTGCAAGTGGGAGTACGAGTTGAAGTTCCCCGAGCAGATCGGCGGCCTTCTGGACCGCGCGCAGGCCATCGCCTCCTCCACGCCGAAGGGGCCGGTCTACCTCTCGCTGCCACGCGAGGTGCTGTGCGAGCCCTGCCCTTCGGAGGGGCTTGAGGCCCCGGCGAGCATGGCGCCGGTGGCGCTCGCCCCCGAGCCGGGCGCGCTGGCCGAGGCCGCCCGGCTGCTGGCCGGCGCGCAGGCCCCGCTGGTGATCGCGCAGCGCGGCGCGGGGGATGCGGCCAGCTTCGCCGCCTTCTCCGCCTGGGCGCAGGACTGGGGCATCGCGGTGAGCAGCTGGTGGGCCACGCATCTCGCCCTGCCCACCGACCACCCCTGCCACGTGGGCGCCGACCCGGGGCCGGCGCTGGCGGCGGCCGACGTGATCGTGGTGCTCGACTGCCTCGCGCCCTGGTGGCCGGACATGCACCACCCGAACCCGGCCGCGAAGGTGATCCACATCGGCCCGGACCCGCTGTTCTCGCGCTTCCCGGTGCGCAACTTCCGCTCCGACCTTGCCCTGGCGGGGGAGAGCGCGGTCACCCTGCCCGCGCTCTTCGCCGCCATGGCCGGCCTGACGCGGGACGAGAGCGCCATCGCCGCCCGCCGCGCCCGCCTGGCGGGGGAGACGGCCGTCGCCCGCGCCCGGATGCGCGAGGCGATCACCGCCTCCGCCACCCGGGGCATCACGAAGGAATTCGTGAGCCAGTGCCTCGGCACGGCGCTGGAGGGCGAGACCTCCAGCGTCTTCTCCGAACTGGGCACCAAGCTGGGGCCGCTGGAGCGGCGCGAGCACCGCTCCTGGTTCCAGGAGCCGCATTCGGGCGGGCTCGGCTGGTCCTTCCCCTGCGCGCTCGGCGCGAAGCTGGCGGAGCCGGGGCGCACCTGCGTGGCCACGATGGGCGACGGCTCCTACATGTTCGCCAACCCCACCGCCTGCCACCAGATCGCCGAGGCGCTGGAACTGGGCATCCTGGTGCTGATCCTCAACAACGAGGAATGGGGGGCGGTGCGCGGCTCCGTCGTCGGGCTCTACCCGGAGGGGCACGCGGCGAAGGCCAACGAGATGCCGCTCACCGCGCTGAAGCCCTCGCCGGACTTCTGCTCCACCGCCCGCGCCAGCCGCGCCTGGGCCCGGCGGGTGACGGAGGCGGACGCCCTGCCCGGCCTGCTGGCCGAGGCGCTGGAGGTGACGCGGAGCGGCAGGCTCGCCCTGCTCGACATCCGCATCCTGCCCGACTGAGGGCGCGGCCCGCGAGGCAGGCGCGGCCCCGGTTGCGCCTGCCCGTTCCGGGGCCGCACCCGGCACCCGAGGCGCATGAGACGATATGCGAGGCCCGGGGTCCGGGGCAGGCCGCCCGCCACGCCAGTGCCGGTGGTCTGCCCTTCACCCGCGCCCTGCGCACCGCCGGTTCCGGTGCCCGGGTGCGCGCCGTGCGAGGCGCCTTCGCCGATGCGCTGCGCCTTCCGTGAGCCATCGGTGGCCGATGCGCCATCCGCGCCGGCTGGGTGTCGCCGCCCGGCATCCGCTGCGCGACGCGTGCGCCGCAAGGCGCGGGAGGCCCCTGCACGATGCGTGAGGTGGCGCGCGTCCGCACGTCCGGTTTCCGACGGGAGCCGCCGGGCGCCCGCACAGACGGCCCGCCCGGTGTTCCGCACGCGGCCTCGGCGCCTGCCCGGGTGCCGCTAGCGTTCCCCGCGCATCGTCCAGAAGAAGATGCGCAGCTTGCGGCTGGCCTTCGCGCCGGGGAAGGTGGCCTCGAAGGCCTCGTCCAGCAGCGAGGGCGACAGCAGGATCTTGCTGCTCAGCGCCTGCAGGAAGTCGAGCTTGAGGGCGCCGCGCTCCGGCGCGTCCGACACGAAGATGGCGTAGCGCTCGTCGGTGTAGGTCTCGCGCGCGTCCTCCCAGGTGCAGCCGCCGATGTCGTCCAGCATCGCCTTCACGATCTCGAAATCCCCGACGTAATAGCTCAGCTCGCCCCTGCAGAAGGCCTGCGCCAGGTCGCGGTGGGTGTCGAAGAGCACGATGCCGCCGGTGTCCCCGCAACCGTCGCCGCTGCCGCAGGGCGCTGTGCTGCGGTGCTGCAGGTCGTAGAGCTGCTTCTTCAGGTCCTCGCGGTATTGCGGCCACTCGCCGGCGCGCAGGATCGCCTCGATCCCGTCATATTGCGAGGTGGTGTTGCCCACCACGCCCACCTTCAGCCCGGTGCCCCCCTCCCCGACCCGCCGCGCGTAGGTGACCCCGGAGAGGTAGACGGGCGGCGAGGCGAGATGGTCGGTCAGCCGGGTGCGGGTGATGGTGGCCGGGTCGCACAGGATGTCGATCCCCCCCGCCTTCAGCGCGTCGAACCGGGTGCGCGCGGTGATCGGCACGGCCTCGACGGTGAAACGGTGGCGGCGCTGGACATCGACCAGAGTGCCGTCGCACAGCCGCACCACGTAGCCGCTGTAGCCCTGCCGGTGCAGCGGCCCGTCCCAGTCGCTCGCCGGCCCCGAGGGCAGCCGGTAGGAGAAGGGCTTCGCATCCTCGCGCACCCCCACCCGCAGCACCGGCACCTCCTGCGCGCGCGGCGCACCCGGCAGGGCCAGGAGCAGTGACAGCAGGAGCGGGCCGAGGCGCCTCACGCCTCCTCCTCCCCCAGTTCGACGAGCAGCACGAAGGCCACGAAGAACACCAGCGTGGGCAGGGTGTAGAGCGCGGTCTCGCGCAGCATCAGCGCGGTGCTGTCCAGCCCGGCATCGGGCCTCAGGGCCAGCAGGAACGCCCAGCACATGTAGACCGGCATCAGGCACAGCGCCGCGGCGAGCGTGCCCCAGGCCGGCAGGCGCTCATGCTGGTCGGCGACGATGAACACCCCGAAGGCCACGATGAGACCGAAGACGAAGGTGAGCGCGCAGAACGGCCCCCGCGCCTCCAGCAGGTCGCGCACCTGCGCCTTGGTGAGATAGCCCAGGCGCAGGAAATCCTCGACCCCCGCGGTGAGGAAACAGGCAACCACCGTGAGCGCGGCCGGCGCCAGCGCGGCGTAGAAGAACCGCAGGCAGGGCATCCTGCGAAAGCGCCAGGGCCGCCAGGCGGCGCTTTCGAGCCGCGCTTCCCGGATCAGGAGCGCGAGGCCGGCGGTGGCGCCCAGCCCGAGGCCGGACCCGAAGCCGTACCACATCGCGGTATAGGCGATCTCCCAGTTCCATTTCAGGGTGCCGAAGGTTTCGCGGGTGAGCCAGTGCTCCGCGCCGCGCGGGAAGAGGTAGTAGATCGCGGACGTGCCGCAGATGGTGAGGAACACGCTCAGCAGCGTGGCGCCGGCGAGGCTGTTGTAGAGCGGGTCACGCGCGCTGCGCACCCGTTCGACGACCGCGCCCAGCGGCGTCTCCGGGTCCACCGCGGCGCGGCGGTGGTTGCGGATGAACAGCACGGCGAAGAGCGCGAGCAGGTTGTCGCGCGTGCGCGCGGCCATGGCGCGCACCTCGGGCAGGGATTGCGGCGCGGTGCGGGCCTGGGCCAGCGCCGCGCTCAGGGCGTCGATCTCCCCGCGCACGGTACCGGCCAGCTGTTGCAGCATGGCGTTGGGGTATTGCGCGAAGATCTGGTCGCGCTGCTCGCCCACCACGCTGGAGCGCAGCAGGTCGATGGTGACGAGGGCGTGAAGCGCGTCCTCGTGCAGGGACTGCGCGGCGGAATCCTCCTCCGGCCCGCGGGGCATCAGGGCGCGGTAGGCATCGCTGAGCGGCTGGTAGCTGTGCGCGCCCAGGCGCAGATAATCCACCCGGTGCAGGCGCGTGATGGTGCGGTAGGCCCCCTGCGGGATGTTGGCCAGCCAGTGCGCGACGGTGCGCGCGGCCCGCTCCGCCGGAGCGAAGACACCGGTGGAGAGCGCCGCGATGATGGTGGCCGAGACGTAGAACGGCTTGCCGTAGGCGGTCTCGTCCAGCAGCGGCACCCCGTCATCGCCGGGGATGTTGCCGGTGGAGCCGCGCACATCCGGATCGGCGGCCTGCAGCAGGCCGTAGAGCTCGGCCGAGCTCAGCAGCACCGCGTAGATCGCGAGGTAGATCAGCACGTAGAAGAACAGGCCGCGCAACAGCTCTGCCCGCGTGCACAGCGAGTCGAACTGCACCCCCTGCAGGATCGGGTACCGGTCATGGACATAAAGGGTGAGCGGGTTCGAGAACTGCCGGAACGCCTCCAGGATCAGGGTGAGGCCCCCGGCGCCGATCACCACCCAATATGCGAAATCGGCCTCCATTCCACGCCCCTTCCGCCTACAGGCAGGTCTTGATCTCCGGGTTGCAGGGCCCGACCTGCGGCAGGTCGCCCGGCCCCGTCGGCTGAGCGCCGGGGGCAAGCCCGGGCGCGGGCGCAATGGCGGGTGCAAGCACCAGCAACAACAGCAGCAGCCCGGCTGCGGTACGTTCGGCGATGGTCATCTCCGGTCTCCCCGTGATGGGGGCCGGGGGCGCCGCTGTGGCGGGCCGCCGGCCGGGTGATGGCAGCGTGGTGCCGCCAGTCTGTGCCGCGCGCGCCGCGGCGCCAGTGATGCCTGTCACAGCCCGGCGCGCCCGGGCGCCCCTCAGGCGAGCAGCACGAAATCGCGCCCGGGCCAGCCGCGCGTCCGCGCGCAGACCTCGACCCCCTCCCGCGAGCCCTCGTCGTTCGTGTTGCCCTCGATGGTCTCGAAACTGTCGGCGGCCATGCCGGTGAGGAAGCCGACATGCGTCCAGTCCTGCGCCGAGGCACGCACGCAGAACAGCACGCCCGGGCGCAACCGCCCGGCCCGGCGCGCGGCGCTGCCGAGCTCGGTCTCCGCCACGAAGCGGCCGCCGGCCTTCGCGTCGGCGACCAGCGCGTCCACCCCCACCTGCCGGGGGATCGGCGCGCCCTCTCCCAGCGCGTGGCCGGCCTGGGCCAGGACATGGCTCACGAACCCCGCGCACCAGGGCTGCGCATCGCCCTGCGCGCCGTGCATGTAAAGCCGCACCCAGGGGCCGCAGTTGCCCTGCCCCTTCACCGTGAATTCCACCGGGTGTTCGGCGAGATGCTGGCGCGCGACGGCCAGCGCCGCCTCGTAGATCCCGGCCCCGGAGGGGAGCGCCGGTACCGCCAGCGCCCGGTGCATCGGCGCGGTGAGCGCGGCCCAGACCCGCTCGTCCACCACGCCGGTGCGCGGCAGCCCGGCCTGGGCCTGGAAGGCGATCACCGCCGCCTCGGTGGCGCCGCCGAACTCTCCGTCGATATCGGTGCGCGCGCCGTGGAAGGAACACCATTCCTGCACCCGGGCCACGTCGCGCCGGCTGCCCTTGTCCTTGCGGCCGCGGGCGATCTCGCCGGGAAAGGACAGCTCGGCGCTCACCACCCTGGCCAGCGGCGCGGGAAAGCCGGGCTCCGCCGCCACGCCGGCCGGGGCGAGCCGCGCCACCAGCCCGGCCACGGCCCCCGCGCCGGGGTCGAGCGGCCGGCCGGTCTGCACCGCCCCGGTCTCCTCCAGCCGGCGCAGCAGCACCGCGCCGCCGCATTGCGCGGAGACCGCGTCGGGGTCGAACCGGCCATCGGCCACGAACTTGCCGCTGCGGTAGTGGTTGGAAAAGCTCCACAGATAGGGGGAGGCGAGGCCCCGGGTGCGATAGCCCAGCCCGTTGTAGCGTTCCATCCGGTCGAGCATGGCGCCGAGGGGCCAGTCCTCCAGCCCGGCCAGGCCCTCCAGGGTCAGCGCGTCCACCGCGCTCTCCATCCAGGTGAAGGGCGGCTGGCCCTCCGCCGGCCGGCGCGCGGGGTGGTGCACGGTGCGCGCCGAGAGCGGATCGCCGTTGTGCAGGTGGGTCTCCAGGCTGAAGCCGGCCTCCAGCCCGTGGATCACCCCGATGAACCACCAGGGGATGTCCAGCCGGGCGCCGAGCTGCTCGTAGAGCGCGCGGTTGCGCAGAAGCGGGCCGACGTAGAACCGGTCGATCTCCGCCAGCCGCGCCGGGTCGGGCCGGCAGGAGGCGTAGAGCGCCTCGAGCCGGTCGGCGACCGGGGGCGCCACGGCCACGGCATCGTCCGCCGCGGGGCCGGGCTCCTCAGGGTGCGCGGCGGGGTCCGGAAGGTGACGCCCTCCAGCCAGCGCCTGCGCGGCGGCGGCGCCCAGCCGGTCCAGCACGCCCTGATAGGCCCCGAGCGCGGAATCGAACGGGCGGCTGCGCAGCGCGGCAACGGCGCCGGCCAGACTGTCGGCCAGCGTCTCGACCAGGGCCGCGTCATCGACCGCCGCCGCCGGTGCCGCCTCCACCGTGTCGCGCAGCGCGCGGATCCTGCGGAGCACGGCACCGAGCGCGCGGTGCTCCACCGGGTCCGCCCCCGCGCGGCGGCGGCGCATCACCGGAAGCTCGGCTGCGGAAATCAGCGCCTGGCGCTCCTCGAAGGTCATCACCGCGTCCTCCCCGTCCGGCCGAACCTCCCGCAACGCAGCATGAACCTGGCGTCAGGAGAAAGTCACCGGAATTAACTGACAGAACATTATCATTAATTGACTTGCCGATCCATGTAGTGACGGAGACGGTATCATCGCCTCTATTGGCATCCTGTGCGAAATGTCACAGTTTTTCGCCGTACTCGCGACCAGAGTGGCCCCGATACACCTCGCCAACCGAAGCAGCGCGCCATGGCCCTGCCCCGCGCCGCAGCACAGGGAGCTACCCGCGATGACCGACTGGAGCGTCTCCTCCCTTCCGGGCTTCTTCCGCTCCGGCGACCTGGTGAACTACCGCCCCGACGCGGTGGGCCTGTGCTTCTCGGGCGGCGGCTACCGGGCCACGCTGTTTCACGCGGGCGCGGTGATCCGGCTCAACGAACTGGGCCTGCTGCCGCGCCTCGACCGGATCTCCAGCGTCTCCGGCGGGTCCATCACCTCCGGGCTGCTGGCGATGGCCTGGCGGCACCTGCCCTTTGACGCGACGACCGGGGTGGCCCCGGCCGACGCGCTGCACGCGGCCTTCGTGGAGCCGGTGCTGGAGGCCACCGCGCGCACGCTCGACATCCGGGTGGGGCTGGCGGGCCTCCTGCCCTTCGTCTCGGCCGGCAACCGGCTGGCGGACCTGTATGACAGCCGTGTCTTCAACGGGTTCGCCCTGCGCGACCTGCCGCAACGCCCGGCCTTCGTGTTCAACGCCACCAACCTGCAGACCGGCGGGCTGGTGCGCTTCACCCGCGCCTACCTCGCGGACTGGCGGGCGTTCCGCTCCACCACAGCGCACCTGCGGCTGGCCGACGCGGTTGCCGCTTCCTCCGCCTTCCCGCCGGTGCTGGCGCCGCTGCGGCTGGACCTCTCGCGCGAGACGGTGGAGACGCCGCAAGGCGCGCGCTTCGACGCCCCCGAGCTGCGGCGCGAGCCGGTGCTGGTGGATGGCGGGGTGCATGACAACCTCGGCCTGGAGGCGGTGTGGAAGCGCTGCGGCATCCTCATCGCCAGCTACGCCGGCCACAACGCCGCCGCCGAGGCCAGCAGCTTCTCGGTCGATCACATGGTGCCGGTGGTCTACAGCTTCCTCGCCTCCAGCATCGACTGGCGCGAGCGCATGCTGATCAACCTGTTCCGCCACCGGCTGGCCGACGGGCTGCCCGAGCGCCGCGGCGCCTACTGGACCGCCGGCACGAAAATGGAGGATTTCCCGCTGCACGACGGCTGGAAACCCTCCGCCGACACCCTGCGTCGCGCCCGCGACACCCCCACCCGGCTGGAGGCGCTCTCGCGCCCGGAGCAGAAGGTGGTGGTCGAGGCCGGCTACGGCTATGCCGACGCCGCGCTGCGCAGCTACCTCCTGCCCGGCGCCCCGGCCCCCGCCGGCCCGCCCCGGGTGTTCCCCTGACCCCGGACACGAAGGACCCCACCCCATGCGCCGCGCCGCCCCCCTCACCGGTGCCCCCCTCCCCCGCCGCGACCCCGGAGCCACTCTCACGGGCCTCCCGGCCAGCGCCCGCAGGCGCGCCGTCCGCCGCGGGCTGACAGCAATGCGCGCCAGCCTCACCTCTGTCCGCCGCGGGTTGACAGCAATGCGCGCCAGCCTCGCCTCCGCTCGCCGCGCGTTGACAGCAGCGCGGGTCAGCCTCACACGCCCCGACCGCGGATTCGGAGCGGCGCTTGCCGGTATCGCCACCGCCATCCGCAGCCCGGAAACCACCCTGGCCGGGTTCGGAACCCTCCTCGCTGCGCTGATGCTGCGCGCAGGGGCCGCCGTCGCGCAGGCCGACGACACGGACAGCGGCAGCCCGCCGCTGGTGTTCTCCGATCCCGCCATGATGGCCCAGGCGGGGCAGGCGCTGGTGCTGCTGTTCGTGCTCGCCCTGCTGCTGGAGAGCGCGCTGACGCTGCTGTTCGACTGGCGGGTGTTCCTCGCCTATTTCGACCGCAAGGGCTGGAAGACGCCCATCGCCTTCGCCGTGGCCTGGCTGATGGTGTGGAAATTCGACCTCGATGTCGTTGCCAGCCTGATCGCCATCTACCGCAAGGCCGACGCGGTGAGCGGGCCGGTGAGCGGCGCGCTCACCGCGCTCATCCTCGCGGGGGGCAGCGCCGGGGTGAACCGGCTGATGCGCGGGCTGGGCTTCCGCTCCTCCCATCGCGCGGAGGAGGTGGCCCCCAGCCCGCCGGGCACCCGCGCCTGGGTGTCGGTGCGGGTGACGCGCAGCCACTCGACGGGGCCGGTGGCCGTCACGGTCTCCGAGGTGCCGGACGGCACGCCGGAGCCCGCCGCCATCGCCGG
Organism: Paroceanicella profunda; assembly: GCF_005887635.2. Taxonomy (GTDB): domain Bacteria; phylum Pseudomonadota; class Alphaproteobacteria; order Rhodobacterales; family Rhodobacteraceae; genus Paroceanicella; species Paroceanicella profunda. The sequence goes on from NZ_CP040821.1 coordinate 70,203, forward strand.
CACCGTCGGCACCCGCCCGCCCGGCCTGCGCCAGCTCATGTTCCGCGACCCGAACCGCTTCCCCGGCAGCGGCGGATATGCGGTGGAGGCCGGGCCGGTCTACCGGATCGGCGTGCTCGGCCAGGATGCGCAGGGCACCCCCCTGCCCGACCCGCTGGCCGGCCGCAGCTTCCGCTTCGCCCCCGGGGCCATCGTCGACATCGAGGTCACGCTCTGAGCGCCCCTCCCCGCAGGAGAGTCCCCCCATGACCGATGACCAACGCCGCGCCGTCCTCCTGCACGACCTGATCTTCGAGCGCCCCGGCGGGCTGCGCTTCACCCAGGACAGCCCGGTGCTCTCCGACGTGTGGCTGGCCTATGCCCTCGCGCCGCGCAGCCGGCAGAAGCTCATCCTCACCCTGTCGCATGACCGCGGCGCCGGGCAGGCGGCGGCACAGCTCGGCGCCATGCTCGGGCGCCTGCGCGCCCGCGAGGCAGACCGTTTCCCCGACGGCACGCCGCCGGTCGCCCGCGGGCGCACCCGGATCTCGCACATCCCCGGGCAGATTTCCGCCGAGCTGCATTTCGACGAGCTGATGCGGCTGGCCCTGCCGCTCACGCCCTGGTGGGGGGAAACGCGCGACCAGCTGCTGCGGCTCGCGCACTCCCCCGCGGGCCGGCGCGGAGAGGCGGCGGACTGGACCGGCTTCCCGATGCACGGCCCCGGGCGGCGGCGCGACCTCGTGGAGGCCCTGCGCCTGCACGAGACCGGCGCCGCCCCGGCCGCGGACACCGCGCGCAAGCTGTACCTCCAGCGCCTGCCCGCCGACCTGCTGTGGCTGGTCCGGCTCGCCGGGCTGATCGGCACGGCCTTCCTCGATGGCCACGCCCTGCTGGACGAGGCGGACCCCACCGGCCGCGCCCTGGAGGCCCGGATGCTGCGCCGCGGCCCCGACGTGCTGCGCGGCACCCCGCCCCCGGGCCCGGACGCGTTTCCGGCAGAGGCGCTGGTCGACGGGTTCTTCCGCATCTACGAGGCCTGGAACACCGAGGAGAACCTCCAGCCGGAGCAGTTCATCTGGCGGGTGACACGCAACCGGCCGGTTGAACTTGCGGTCTCGCGCTCCGCCCTCACCGTGAAGGCCGACGCGGCGCGGCGGCTGTTCGACGTGAGCTGCCGCGAGATCACCTGGGCGGTGATCGACAGCGGCATCGACAGGGCTCACCCCGCCTTCGCCGACACCACGTTCCCCTGCCCGCGCGACGCGCCGCCCGCACTTGCGGACCTGCCCAGCCGGGTGGTGCTCACCCTCGACTTCACCCGGATCCGCGACCTGCTGGACGCGGACCTGCTCGGCTCCGGCCCCGCCGATGCCGCGCAGGACCCGGCGGTTTCCGAAGCCCGCGCCGCGCTGCGCACGGACCTCGCGCGCCGCCTGAACGCCGCCGCCCCGGGCGGCCTCTCCCCCGCCCAGGCCGAGGCCGCCGCCGAACGCCACATGGAGGAGCTGCGCACCCGCATCCGCCTCAACCGCGAGGTGGACTGGGAGGCCCTGCGCCCGCTGATCGAGGAACCCGACCCCATGCCGCCGCTCACCGACCACGGCACCCATGTGGCCGGCATCCTGGGCGCGGACTGGATCGACGACATCCCCGGCGAGGAGACCCTGCCCCTCGCCCTGCGCACCCGGGTGCTGCAGGGCGTGTGCCCCGACATCCGCCTCATCGATGTCCGGGTGTTCCGCGATGACGGGCAGACGGACGAATTCGAACTGCTCGCCGCCCTGCAATACCTGCGCTGGATGAACGCCCGCGCCGGCTACATCGCCGTGCACGGCGCCAACCTCAGCCTCTCTCTGGTGCACGAAGTGCGACGCTACGCCTGCGGCCACACCCCGATCTGCATCGAGTGCGACCAGGCCGTGGCCCTGGGCATGGTGATCGTGGCGGCGGCCGGGAACCGCGGCTTCGACGCCGGACCGCTGGAGGCGATCACCCTGGCCGACGGCTTCCGCGCCTCCACCATCACCGATCCGGGCAACGCCCAGAAGGTGATCACCGTGGGCGCCACGCACCGCGCCCGGCCGCATGAATACGGGGTCAGCTACTTCTCCAGCCGAGGCCCCACCGGCGACGGCCGCATGAAGCCCGACCTCGTGGCCCCGGGCGAGAAGATCCTCGGCCCCGTGCCCGGCGCCGTGCATGACCGCAAGGACGGCACCTCCATGGCGGCCCCGCACGTGAGCGGCGCCGCCGCCCTGCTCATGGCCCGGCACGACGAGCTGCGCGGCCAGCCGGACCGGGTGAAGGAGGTGCTCTGCGCCACCGCGACCGACCTCGGCCGCGAACGCTACTTCCAGGGCGCGGGGTTGCTCGACACGCTGCGCGCCCTGCAGGCCCTCTGAAGGAGATTGCCCATGTCGCTCACCCTCGCCGCCCTGCCCGCCCACCACGGAGACGCATTGCTGCTCAGCGCGGGAAGCACTTGCGTGCTGATCGACGGCGGCCCCTCCGGGGTGTGGAGACGCGCCCTCTCCCCCGCCCTCACCGGGCTGGGCCGTGGCGGCCCGGCCCTGATCGACCTGCTCATGGTCTCGCACATCGACGCGGACCACATCACCGGCATCCTCGAGCTCACCGACAAGCTCATCGAGGACCGGCAGAGCGGACGCCCCGCCGTGGCCCGGGTGCGCGAAGCCTGGTTCAACGGCTTCACCGACGCGCTGGCCCTCGCCGGCCCCGACGCAGCACGCACCGGTTCCACCGCCGCCGCGCTCAGCAGCTCCGCAAGCCCGCTCGCCGGCCTGCTGCCCGGCGGAACCGACAGCCGCTTCGTGCTCTCCAGCGTCGCACAGGGCCGCCGCCTCACCGACGCCCTCGCCGCGCTCGCCATCCCGCGCAACCACGGCTTCACCGATGGCCTCGCCCTCGCCGACAGCCGCGATACCGACTGGAGCTGCGGCCCGCTCACCCTGCGCATCCTCGGGCCGGACCGCGCGGCCCTCGAGGCGCTGCGCCGCGAATGGGCCCGGCATCTGCCGAAGATCCTCGCCCGGGAAACCGCGCGACAGGCCCGCGCCGAGGCGCTCGCCAGCCTGGACCGCTCGGTGTTCAACCTCTCCAGCATCGTGGCCGTTGCCGAAGCCGGCGGCAGGCGCGCCCTGCTCACCGGCGACGCGCGCGGCGACATGATCCTGGACGGGCTCACCGCGGCCGGCTTCTCCGGTCCGGACCTGCATTTCGACATCCTGAAGATGCCGCATCACGGCTCGGACCGGAACATCACCGAGGAGTTTCTCAGCCGCGTCACCGCCGACCATTATCTGGTCAGCGGCGACGGCAAGCACGGCAATCCCGAACCCGGCATGTTCGAAATGCTCTTCGCCGCGCGCCGCGGCACCCGTTTCACCCTGCACCTCACCTACCCGCTCGCGACCATCAGGGCCCACCGGGACTACGCGGCGGAGGACCGGGGCAAACGCCTGGCGGAGGCGCTGACGAAAGCCCCCGCCGGATGCGTCATCGAACCGACCGATACCGCCACCGGTGCCTTGATCGAGCTCTGACAGCGTCGGTCGGCCAGCTCAGTTCATACGGCCGCGACAAGCGATTAACGTGCAAAATATCGTCATAATGCGCGGCACATCGGCATGTCCGGGTTACCCCTTGCCCGAACCGGGTTTCCCGGTGGCGAGCCGCATCATCAGGTCCTCCAGCAGGGCCTCCGTCATCGCCTCGCCGTGGAACCGGATGGCAAATCCCTTCGCGTCCCGCACCGGCTCAGCCATGATGCCGCCGGGCAGGCTCACCCTGCTGCCGAGCTTCCGCAGGCTGGGCGGGCGGCCGCCCTTCGCCGGGCGCTGGGGCTCCGGTGCCTGCGCGGCCATGGCGGCCTCCAGAACCTGCCACTCGGCCTCCGCCGAGCCGGTCCGCCCGCTCTCATGCGCCTCGGCCAGAACAGTGCGGAGTTTCGCCGCGAAACCCTGGCGGAGCGCCTGCGCCAGGTGCAGCCCGGCCTTCTCCGACAATCCCGCCGGATGCGCCAGCAGGTCTCCGAGTTCCTCATGCACCAGCGCGAAGGACCGGATCTTGGAGCGCTTCGCCTTCGAGGCGGCCGCGAAGATCGTGTCCACCGCGGCCTCGGGCGAGGCAAAGGCGCCCTGCCCGGCGGCCACCACCGCGATGCGTCCGCGCTCATAGGGCGTGAGCTGGGCCCGAACCTCGTTCTCCACCACCATCGCGGTATAGGCCGCGCCAGCATCCTCCGCCGCGCAGAGAATGGCGCGAACCGTGCCGAACCGGGCATCGCCGGTTTCCGAGCGCAGGGCATGCAGGGCCGTCAGCCGGCGCCAGCCGGAAACGAGACCGTAAACGGGTACCTCACCGGCGGAACCGCGGCCCAGAGCCACCACCTCGATCGGATGTCGCTGCCCGGCGGCGCGCAACGACGCCTTCAACTCCTCCATCTCCTCGTGGTCCACCATCACGCGGTCACGGGTGATATGGTCCGCGCGCACGGCGTCCAGCGGCAGGTCCAGCAGCACCCGGCCACTGTCCATCGCCCCGCGCCATGCGGAGGCATCCGCCTCCACCCGCGCCCGGCGTTCACGGTCCGCAGCGGTTCCGGGCTGCATTTCGCGGGCCGCCTCGGCCGCCACCTGGGCAATGGGCGCCGCCATGCCGGGGCGGCCTGACACCGGTTTCGCCGCGAAACTCTCGTCGAACGCTGCCAGATCCTCGGCGCTCGGCGCCTCCAGTCTCTTACGCCTTGCCATGGCCTGCCTCCTTCTCGGCATCCTGTTTCGCCATCTGCTGGTCACGCCACCAGGCACCGAGCAGCAGTTCCTTGAACTCCGCATACGTCCGGTCGAATGCCTCACGCCCGCGCAGGTAGGTCTCGCGGTTGAACTCCCGGTAATCCGCCTCGTAGATGCCGTTCACACTCTCGCCGGCCTGGCCGACCAGCGCGGTGAATTCCTGCCGGTAGGCATTCATGAAATCCCCGATATAGGCATGGATGACATTGGCAAGGTCCGTCTGCTGGGAGGCGTCGAACCGGGTGATCACGGCGCGCACCACGTCCCATTCGAACTGGACCTCCTCAATGCCCAACATGCGCCGCTGGGAGTTCTCGCCTTCCTCGATGGAGGCGAAGGTGGAGTACAGCATGTCGAAGAACCGCCCGGTGGAATCGAACTCCAGGAAGGACGCCCCGAGCGGAACCAGCAGGATGTCGGCGGCCGCCAGCGCGTTGATGGTGAGATACCCCAGCGCCGGCGGCGTATCGAGGAAGATCACGTCATAGGCGTCCAGCACGCCTTCGTCGTTCAGGAAATTCCCCAGTGCGTCCCACAGCGGCCAGGACCGCAAGCCCATGCGCCACACGGGAATCTGGAACTCCGCCCAGTAGAGGTTGAGCTGCGCACCGATGAGGTCGATATTCGGCCAATGCGTCTTCTGGATCAGGTTTCGCGACGAAACCGTCAGCGCCTCGGTGAGGGTTTCGTCAAGGGGCAGGGGGGTGTCGCCACGCGCGGCGCGCACCCGGTTTTCCGCCTCCACCGCCTTCGCGTAATCCTTCGCGATGAGCGGGAACACCGTCTTCCATTCATCCTCCACTTGCCCCCCGAAGATCGAGGTCATGGAGCCCTGGCTGTCGAGATCGATCACCAGCACCTTGTAGCCGTCCAGCGCGGCGGACATGGCCAGGTGCGCGGCAGTGGAGGTCTTGCCGACCCCGCCCTTGAAATTCGCTACGGCGACGATCTTCGCGGGCAGCCCCTCCGGGCGCCACGGCCGGTATTCCTTGGTGGCCACCCCCTCCTTGGCGAAGTGATCCCGCAGGGTGAGCACCTCCTCCAGCGTGAACCACTTGCTGCCGCCCTCACCCTCTCCCTGCGGCAGTTCGGGATTGGACCTCAGCACCCGGCGCAGATGCGCCGGTGCCACCGGGATGAGGAACCGCGTCACCTCCCAGGCGGAAAAGCGGCGCAGGCGTTTCTTGCCTTCCGGTGCGTGGCCGCGTCGGGCAAGATCCTCCCTACCCTTGCTGCAGAAGGCGGCGACCTTGGCGAATCGGGCGGTGGTGACCGGCTGGCCGATCTTGCCCGCGGACTTCTCCGGGTCGATGTTGAAATAGGGCGGTGTGGTGGATTCGGGTTTCCTGCTCATGTGTCACTGCCTTGGTGGATGTTCGCCTTATCGACGCTTATCATCGAATTCATCGCACATCGTGAAGTTCATGTGAATTCGGTCATGACTTTGCATTAGCCCAGGCTGCAGCACCAGAGGTTTCGCCGCGAAACCCCCTGTTTCCCCGGATTTACCCCGAAAAAAGGCAGCGCAAAGCTTCAGAGTCTTTAAGGATATTTAGAATCTTTGGGCAAGAAAAAATCCTTGAGATCAACACACTAGAGAGTTCCAGGCGCCCGGATACAGTCGCAAGGGCACCCGGACACGGGGCCAAGGGGCCCCGGTTACAGGATGGAGAGCGCCCGAATCCGGGGGGAGGGGTGCCCGGTTGCGGGAAGGGCAAATCCAGCACTTCCTGCGTGCAAGGCGAAGCGAAAGGCACCGGTTTACGGTATCGGGGCCTTGCGGGAGACTCCGCGCGGGGCGGTGTATGGCGGTGTGTCCCTCAGGGGCGGCGAAAGGAACCCGGTTACGGTACACGGGGCCGGCGGTGGCAGCGCGATCGGCAGGTACCCACTGTTCTCTTGTGCGCGGGTTCCTCCTGTCGGATACTCTCCTCGATTCCCCACGCCGTGGCCGCAAGAGCCCGGATCGGGGAACGGGCAGGATGAGAGGGCAGGCGATGGCGGATGTCGATATCCCGCGCGACAGGCTGTCCGGGCCGCTGCGGCGCGGCTCGGTCAGGAAGAACGTGGCGGCGATCCACATCTCCGGCAAGCTTACGCTGCTGCAGCGCAAGCTGTCGAACGTGCTGCTGCTCAATGCCTATGACGAACTGATCACCCGCGCCACCCACAGCATCGACGCCCGCACCCTGTGCATGATGGTGGGCTACAATTCCAACGACATGGACACGCTGCGCGAGGCCCTGCGCTCTCTGGTGGAGACGGTGGCGGAATGGGACATGCTGGATGCGAAGGGCCGGCAGGAATGGGGCGTGTCCTCCATGCTCGCCCATGCCCGGCTGCGCGGCGGGGTGTGCGACTATGCCTATTCGCCGGCGCTGGCGGAGAAGCTGCATGACCCGAAGGTCTTCGCGCTGATCAACCTCAACATCCAGCGGCGGTTCACCTCCGGGCACGGGCTGGCGCTGTACGAGAACTGCTACCGTTTCACGCGCACGGGCTCCACCGGCTGGTGGCCGCTGGAGCTGTTCCGCCGGCTGATGGGCGTCGACGGCTCCAGCTATTACGAGAGCTTCAAGCATCTCAACGCCAAGATCATCAAGCCGGCGGTGGCCGAGGTGAACCGCACCTCCAACATCGTGGTGACGCCCGAGTTCGAGAAGCGCGGGCGTTCCATCACCGGCATCCGCTTCCTGATCCGCGAGAACCCGCAGCTGGCGATGTTCGACATCGATGACGATGAGGGGGTGCGGACCAGCCAGGTCTATCGCCAGCTCGTGGACCGCGGGGTGGGAGACCGGCTGGCCCGGCAGTGGATTGCCGAGCACGGGGCGGCCTATGTCGCGGAGAAGCTCGCCTACGTGGCCGGACGGCGCGGCGTGGCGGCGCCGGTGCGCTATCTCTCCGCCGCCATCGCGGGGGATTACAAGGCGCCCGAGGCGGTGCCCGCGCCTGCGCCGTCGCCCGAGGCCGGCGAAGCGGCGCGGCTGCGCGCGGAGGCCGATCTTGCCGAGCGCCGCCGGGCCGAGGCCCGCGACGCGGAGAAGGCCGCCCGCGCCGCGCGCTTCCGCGCCGTGGAAGCGGTGGCGTCGCGGCGCAACCCCACCCAGCGCGATGCGGACCGCCGGCTGTTCCTGGGCCGGCTGGACGACGAGCTGGACCGCGAGGATTTCCGGCGCTTCGGCTGGTCCTCGGCGCTGAACGCCCGGGCGATCTTCGCCTTCTGGGAAGAGTTGGAGCCGGACATCTTCGCCGCGCAGCCCGGGAACTGAGAGGGGCAGGGGAGTTCAGCATTTGGTAAGGTTAACGAAGTAGCGTCGGGGCCGGACCAGATATCCTCGGGAGAGTCATCGTGCTTCGGAGCCTGTTCATCCCTTTCCTTCTCGTTGCGGCGGGGCTTGCGGCCATTGGCTGGGGCGCGGCCGTCGCCAGCCCGGAGCGGGCAGAGGCGCTGGCCGCGCTGTGCCCTGCCGGGGTGCTCGAGCCGCCCGCCGGCTATGAGGAACTCGTGCGCCCGCTGACCTGGACCTGCCGCACCCGCGCGGCCCGGGAGAGCGAGATGGCGCACTGGCTGCAGGAGGCGGACGCCTTCTTCCTGCGCCGGCGCGCCGTCCGGGCGCTGGAGGCCCTGCGCAGCGACCGGGCGGCGGAGACCGGCTGCGGCGCCGTCACGCCGGTCTGCGTTCTGGAACGGTGAGGCGGATGCCCCATGCTCCGCCCGGAGCATGCGCGCCGCGGCATGATCGGGGCCACGATGGGGCAGGGGGCTGTCAGAGGGCGCGCCGGTTCTCGCGCCACCAGATGTAGAGGCCGCTGCCCACCAGCAGCGAGGTTCCCGCCAGCATCGTCGGAGAGAGCGGGTCGCCGAACCAGGTCACGCTGATCAGCGCCGAGCCGAAGACCTGGCTGTAGAGATAGGGGGAGAGCAGTGACGCGCTGGCCATGGAGAAGGCGGTGATGAGCAGGAAGTGCCCCAGCGCGCCGACCATGCCGATGGCGCACATCAGCGCCACGTCGGTGAGGCCCGGGGTTTCCCAGACGAAGGGCAGGGCGCAGCTCAGAACCAGCGCGCCCAGGGCCGTGGTGGCGAACTGGGTGAAATCCTGCTCTTCCGGGTAGGCGAGCATCCGGGTGAGGATGAAGTAGAAGGACACGGCGAAGGCCACGCCCAGCGGCAACAGCAGTGCCGGCGTGTCGAGCGAGATCCCCGGCGCGACGATGATCACCACCCCGATGAAACCCGCCAGCACCGCGAGGATGCGGTGGATGCCGATACGCTCGCCCAGGAACAGCGCGGACCACAGCGTGACCAGCACCGGGGCAAGGAACTGGATCGCGGTCGCGTCGGCCAGCGGCACGTAGGTGAGCGAGGTGTACATCAGCAGCGTGGCGGCGAAGAGCGTCGCGGCCCGGGCGAACTGCAGCCCGGGGCGCCGGGTGTGCAGGAAGGAGAGGCCGGAGTGGCGCAGCAGGTAGAGGGTGATGGCCACCGTGTGGCCGGCATACCGCGCCCAGACCGCCTCGACCACGTTCAGCCCTTCGGCCAGGTGCTTGCCGATCGAATCCATCAGCGACAGGCACAGGCCCGCGGCAATGGTCGTCAGGATGGCGACAGGAACGGTCGGCACGGAACTGCTATGCTTCTCGGGCTGCACGGGAACTCTCCGGTGGGACGGCCGACGCGGGCTGCGGGGCCGGAACGGTCGGCGCCGGGCCGACGGTGACGCACTGCAGCACGTTTCCCGGGGGGATTCCAGTGGCCTCGGCGCCCGCCGCGGGGCGGATGTGCCGGCGGCGGGCGCGGGGCGGGCGTGTCAGACCAGCCCGCCGTTCGCGCGCAGCACCTGGCCGTTGATCCAGCCGCCGTCCGGGCCGGCGAGGAAGGACACGGCCGCGGCGATGTCCTGCGGCTAGCCCAGCCGCTGCAGCGGCGAGGCCTGCGCCATGCTCTCCACCAGCGCCTCGGACTTGCCGTCGAGGAAGAGCTCCGTCGCGGTGGGGCCGGGGGCGACGGAATTCGCGGTGATCTGCCTTCCGCGCAGCTCCTTCGCCAGGGTGGCGGTCATCGCCTCCACGGCGGCCTTGCTGGCGGTGTAGGTGGCGTAGTTGGGCAGCCGGGTGCCCACGACGGAGGTCGACAGGGTGACGATGCGCCCGCCGGGGCCCATGCGCCGCGCGGCCTCGCGCAGCACGAGGAAGGTGCCCCGCAGGTTCACCGCCATCATCCGCTCGAACATCTCCTCGCTGGTCTCGGCCACCGGGGCGAGATGCATCACGCCGGCGTTGCTCACCACCACCTGCGGCACGCCACAGGCGGCTTCGGTGGCGTCGAACAGCGCGGCCACGGAGGCGGCCTCGCTCACGTCGGCGCGCAGGGCGGTGGCGGCATCGCCGGCGGCCTCGATCCGCGCGACCGTGTCCGCCGCATCCTGCTCGCGGCCCGCGTAGTTCACCACGACATGGAAGCCGTCGGCCGCGAGCCGGCTGGCGATGGCCGAGCCGATGCCGCGCGACGCTCCGGTGACGAGGGCTGCTGGTGTCTGTGTCATGGTCTGGCTCCGGATGTCCCGGGCGGCCCGATGCCGCCCGTGCAGGGCAGGACATAATGCGCGGGCGGGGCGCGAAAAATCGGCAATATCCGGTCAGTCTGTCCGGGAGACCGCACAATGGGCCCCGGGCCCGGGCGGGAGCCGCGCGGTGGGTTCTCCGGAATCGCCGCTTGATCTAGGATCGCCGCTGCCGGATGGCGCCGGCCGCGGGAACTTGACGTTGCGTTCAATAATGCCCGTGATGTCGAAGACCGATTGTGGACGGGTTGTCGCTCTGCCACGCGATCGGTTACTTGCGCGCCCCATCCGGGCCAGAAGTCCGAATCCAACGGAGGAGTTTCCAATGACAATCAAGACGCGGTTCCTGGCCGCCACGGCGATCACGCTGGCGCTGGCCGGCGGGGCCTCCGCCAAAACCCTGGTGTACTGTTCGGAAGGCTCCCCCGAGGGCTTCGACCCGGCGCCCTACACCGCCGGCACCACCTTCGACGCCTCCTCCCAGCCGGTGTACAACCGCCTGGTCGAGTTCGAGAACGGCACCACCGAGGTGATCCCCGGCCTTGCCGAGAGCTGGGACGTCTCCGACGACGGGCTGCAGTATACCTTCCACCTCCGCCAGGGCGTGAAGTTCCAGACCATCGACGGCTTCACCCCCAGCCGCGATTTCAATGCCGATGACGTGCTGTTCTCCTTCAACCGCCAGAAGGACGCCGACAACCCCTGGCACGAGTACACCGCCGGCATCGTCTACGAGTATTTCGACGCGATGGACATGAGCACGCTCATCGACAGCATCGAGAAGGTCGACGATCACACGGTGACCTTCAAGCTCACCCGCCCCGAGGCGCCCTTCCTCGCCAACCTCGCGATGGATTTCGCCTCCATCCTCTCCGAGGAATACGCCGACACGCTGGACAAGGAAGGCCGCAAGGAGGACCTGAACCAGATTCCCGTCGGCACCGGCCCGTTCCAGTTCGTCGCCTACCAGAAGGACGCGGTGATCCGCTACCACGCGAACCCGGACTACTGGCGCGGCAAGCAGCCGATCGACGACCTGATCTTCGCCATCACCACCGATCCCGCCGTGCGCATGCAGAAGCTCATGGCCGGCGAATGCCAGATCATGCCCTACCCGTCGCCGGCCGACGTGGAAGCGCTGCAGGCCGACGACGCGATCACCGTGATGGAGCAGCCGGGCCTCAACGTGGCCTATCTCGCCTACAACACCCTGAAGGCGCCGTTCGACAAGCCCGAGGTGCGCCGCGCCCTCAACATGGCGATGAACAAGCAGGCGATCATCGACGCGGTGTTCCAGGGCACCGGCGTGGTGGCCAAGAACCCGATCCCGCCCACGATGTGGAGCTACAACGACGCGGTCCAGGACGACCCCTACGACCCGGACGCGGCGAAGAAGATGCTTGAGGATGCAGGCGTGAGCGACCTGTCCATGAAGGTCTGGGCCATGCCGGTGCAGCGCCCCTACATGCCCAACGCGCGCCGCACGGCCGAGCTCATCCAGGCGGATTTCGCCAAGGTGGGCGTGACCGTGGAGATCGTGTCCTACGAGTGGGGCGAGTACCTGAAGAAATCCTCCGACAAGGAGCGTGACGGTGCCGTGATCCTCGGCTGGACCGGCGACAACGGCGACCCGGACAACTTCCTGGGCGTGCTGCTGGGCTGTGCGGCCGTGGGCGGCTCGAACCGCGCCAACTGGTGCGACGAGGACTTCAACGACCTCATCGAGCGCGCCCGCAAGACCGCCGATACCGCCGAGCGCACCGCGCTCTACGAGGAGGCGCAGCTCCGCTTCAAGGACCAGGCGCCCTGGGCGACCCTGGCCCATTCCACCGTCTTCATGCCGATGGCCTCCAAGGTGACCGGCTACAAGATGAACCCGCTCGGCCTCCACCGTTTCGACGGTGTTGACATCGCCGAGTGATCTGAAGCCCAACGCCACCCGCCGGCTGCGGCCGGCGGGCAGGCAGAGGTCCATTCATGCTCAGATTCCTCCTGTCCAAGCTCGCGGTGCTGGTGCCCACCTTTCTCGGGATCACCATCGTGGCCTTCGGTTTCGTCCGCGTGCTGCCCGGAGACCCGGTGCTGCTGATGGCCGGCGAACGCGGCCTCTCCCCCGAGCGCTACCAGCAGCTCCTGCACCAGCTCGGCTTCGACCGCCCGCTGTGGGAGCAGTATCTGGGCTATCTCGCCGGGCTGTTCCAGGGGGACCTGGGCACCTCGCTCGTCACCAAGAAGCCGGTGCTGACCGAGTTCATGGCCCTGTTCCCCGCCACGGTGGAGCTCGGCCTCTGCGCCATGCTGCTCGCCACCATCGTGGGCATCCCGCTCGGTGTCTTCGCCGCCATCCGGCGCGGCTCCTGGTTCGACCAGGTGTCGATGGGCACGGCGCTGGTGGGCTACTCCATGCCGATCTTCTGGTGGGGGCTGCTGCTCATCATCCTGTTCTCCGGCATCCTGCAGTGGACTCCGGTCTCGGGCCGCATCTCGCTGCTCTACTTCTTCCCGCCGGTCACCGGCTTCATGCTGATCGACAGCCTGCTCTCCGGGCAGAGCGGCGCCTTCGCCTCCGCTGTCTCGCATCTCATCCTGCCGACCATCGTGCTCGCCACCATCCCCATGGCGGTGATCGCGCGCCAGTCGCGCTCGGCGATGCTCGAGGTGCTGAGCGAGGATTACGTGCGCACCGCCCGCGCCAAGGGCATGAGCCCCTGGCGGGTGGTGAACGTGCACGCGCTGCGCAACGCGCTCATCCCCGTCATCACCACCATCGGCCTGCAGGTGGGCGTGGTGCTGGCCGGCGCCATCCTCACCGAGACCATCTTCTCATGGCCGGGCATCGGGAAATGGATGGTCGATTCCATCTTCCGGCGCGACTACCCGGTGGTGCAGGGCGGCCTGCTGCTCATCGCCGCCGTGGTCATGATCGTGAACCTGCTCGTCGATCTGCTCTACGGGCTGATCAACCCCCGCATCCGGCACAAGTGAGGCGGCCATGTCAGAAGTCACCGAAATCGAACCCCAGAACGCCGGCGGCGGGCGCGGTGCCGCCCTTGCCGAGTTCTGGTTCTACTTCCGGGAAAACCGTGGCGCGCTGATCGGGCTCGTGGTCTTCGCCGTGCTGGTGATCGTGGCGCTCGCCGCCCCGCTGGTCGCGCCGCACGACCCCACCCAGCAGTACCGCGACGCGCTGCTCACCCCGCCGGTCTGGGATGAGGGGGGTTCCGCCTCCTTCCTGCTCGGCACCGACGCGGTGGGCCGCGACATCCTCTCGCGGCTGATCTACGGCGCCCAGCAGTCGCTGTTCATCGGCGTGGTGGTGGTGACCATCGCGCTGGTGGGCGGCATCGTGATCGGGCTGGTCGCCGGCTTCTTCGGCGGCTGGGTCGACACGGTGATCATGCGGGTGATGGACGTGATCCTCGCCTTCCCCTCGCTGCTGCTCGCGCTGGTGCTGGTGGCCATCCTCGGCCCCGGCCTCACCAACGCGATGATCGCCATCGCGCTGGTGCTGCAGCCGCATTTCGCCCGGCTCACCCGGGCGGCGGTGATGTCGGAGCGCAACCGCGAATACGTGATGGCCGCGCGCGTGGCCGGTGCCGGCAAGCTGCGGCTGATGTTCCGCACCATCCTGCCCAACTGCCTCGCGCCGCTGATCGTGCAGGGCACGCTCTCCTTCTCCAACGCGGTGCTGGACGCGGCCGCGCTCGGCTTCCTCGGCATGGGCGCGCAGCCGCCCACGCCGGAATGGGGCACCATGCTGGCCGAGGCGCGGGAGTTCATCCTGCGCGCCTGGTGGGTGGTGACCTTCCCGGGTCTCGCCATCCTGATCACGGTGCTTGCCATCAACCTCGTGGGTGACGGGCTGCGCGACGCGCTCGACCCGCGCCTGAAGCGGAGCTGAGCCATGAGCGAGACGCTTCTCGAGATCCGCAACCTCACCGTCTCCTTCGAGACCAGTACCGGCCCCTTCCTCGCGGTCAACGGCGTCGATCTCGCCGTGAGCCCGCGCGAGGTGCTCGCCATCGTGGGCGAGAGCGGGTCGGGCAAGTCGGTGTCCATGCTGGCGGTGATGGGCCTGCTGCCCAAGACCGCCACGGTCACCGCCGACGTGATGCGCTTTGCCGGCACCGACCTCCTGGGCATGAGCGGGGCGGACCGCCGGCGCATCATCGGCAAGGAGATCTCGATGATCTTCCAGGAGCCGATCGCCTCGCTCAACCCCTGCTTCACCGTGGGCTTCCAGGTGGAGGAGGTGCTGAAGGCGCATCTCGGCCTCGGCCGGGCGGAGCGGCGGGCGCGCGCGGTGGAGCTGTTCCGCGCCGTGGGCATTCCGGAGCCGGAGAGCCGGCTCTCCGCCTTCCCGCACCAGATGTCAGGCGGCCAGTGCCAGCGCGTGATGATCGCCATGGCCATCGCCTGCAACCCCCGGCTGCTCATCGCCGACGAGCCGACCACGGCGCTCGACGTCACCATCCAGAAGCAGATCCTCGACCTGCTTGTCGAGCTGCAGGAAAGGCACGGCATGGCGCTGATCATGATCACCCATGACATGGGCGTGGTTGCCGAGACCGCGGACCGGGTGATCGTGCAGTACCAGGGCCGCAAGATGGAGGAGGCCGACGTGCTGACCCTGTTCGAGACCCCGCAGAACCCCTACACCCGCGCACTGCTCGCCGCCCTGCCGGAGCATGCCACCGGCGACCGGCTGCAGACCGTGGCCGACCTGATCGGCGAAGGGGGCATCCGATGAGCACCCCGGTTCTCGAAGGCCGCGGCATCGTCCGCGACTATGTCGGCGGCGGCGGCCTGTTCTCCCGCACGAAGACGGTGCGGGCGCTCAAGGGCGTGAGCTTCTCGGTGGAGAAGGGCAGGACCCTGGCCGTGGTGGGGGAGAGCGGCTGCGGCAAGTCCACGCTGGGCCGCATCATCACCCTGATCGACCCCGCGACGGAGGGCGAGCTCTACCTCGACGGTGAGCGCATCGACATCGCCAGCCAGCGCCTCACCCGAGAGATGCGCCGCAAGGTGCAGATCGTGTTCCAGAACCCCTACGGCTCGCTCAACCCGCGCCAGAAGGTGGGTGACGTGCTGATGGAACAGCTCGTGCTCAACACCTCGCATTCGGCGGCGGAGCGGCGCGACCTCGCGATGAAGATGCTGGTGAAGGTCGGGCTGAAGCCCGAGCACTTCAACCGCTACCCGCACATGTTCTCCGGCGGCCAGCGCCAGCGCATCGCCATCGCGCGCGCGCTGATGGTGAACCCGAGGCTGCTGGTGCTCGACGAGCCGGTCTCTGCGCTCGACCTCTCGGTGCAGGCCCAGGTGCTGAACCTGCTCGCCGACCTGCAGGAGGAGTTCGAGCTGACCTACGTCTTCATCAGCCACGACCTCTCGGTGGTGCGCTACATCGCCGACGAGGTGATGGTGATGCTTGCGGGCGAGGTGGTGGAGCACAACACGCGGGACGCGATCTTCGCCGATCCGCAGCACCCCTATACCCGCACCCTGTTCGCTGCCACTCCGGTGACCGACGTGGAGCGGATCCGCGCCCGGCTGGCCGCCAAGGCCGCCCGGCAGGCGGAGGCCGCGCGCCCGGCCTGACCGCCCGGTTCCCACGGAGACCCTGCTGCACCGCGCCCTCCCGGGCGCGGTGCTTTGCGTTTGCGCAGGACCTGGCGTTTGCGCATTGCCTGCCGCAAGGGTTTGAAATGCATGGAACATTCTGAAAATCTACGAAAACGCCATAAAAGTATATGAAAACACCACCGGCGGATGCAGACTGTTCGCAACAGCGGCGGCGAATCCGCGAGCCGCGCAAGGGGCGCCAGTCCCCGATCGACAGTGGAGCCAGACGCATGGACAAGAAGACCCCCGGCCAGCAGGAGATGATCCGCCGCCTGCGCGCTTCGGTGATGGTGCCGCCGGCCTCGCGGCGCGGCTTTCTCACCCTGCTCGGCGGAGCCGCCGCCGGGCTGGCGGCGAACGCGGCGCTGCCGGGCCTCGGTGTCGCGCAGGACGCCGCCCTGCCGGAGTTCGACAGCGTTCCGCAGGAATGGACGGGCGAGGGCGAGGTGGTCGTCGTCACCTGGGGCGGCATCGGCACGGACATGCAGCGCAAGGCCTGGTTCGAGCCCTTCGAGAAGCTCTGCGGCATCAAGGTGGTGGAGGCCGTGGGCCCGGACCCCGCGAAGCTCAAGGCCATGGTCGACACCGGCACCGTGGCCTGGGATGTGTGCCAGATCGGCCGCGGCACCATGCTGGAGCTGCTCCGGCAGGGCGACTATCTGGAGCCGATCGACTATGGCCTGGTCGAGGACGGGGTGACGGAGACCTACCGCTCCTCCCACGGGCTCGACATCGTGCCCTACGCCCAGATGATCGCCTATCGCACCGACGTGTGGTCCGAGGCCCCCACCGGGTTCGGGGACTTCTGGGATACGGAGAAATTCCCCGGCGCCCGCTCCATGCCCATCGCCACCAAGGGCAACGTGCCGGAGCTGGTGGGCGCGCTGATCGCCGACGGGGTGGACCCGAAGGATGCCTATCCCATCGACATCGACCGGGCCATCGCCTCGCTGGCGAAGATCCGCCCCGCCGTGGTGAAGTGGTGGGAAGCCGGCGCCCAGCCGATGCAGATGCTGCTCGACAACGAGGCGCCGATGGTCACCGCCTGGAACGGCCGGGTCTTCGCCGCTCAGCAGCAGGGCGCGCCGCTGGAGATCCTGTGGGACGGCGGCATGCTGGTGAACAACGCCTGGCTGCTGCCCAAGGGCTGCCCGAACCTCTCCAACGCGCAGAAGTTCGTGGCCTTCTCCTCCTCGGCCATCGCGCAGGCGCGCTATTCCATGCTGCTGCCCTACGGGTTCACCAACGTGGACTCGGCGCAGTACATTCCCGACGCCGTGCTGGCGAACCTGCCGACCGCCCCCGCCAACCTCTCGCGCCTGGTGCCCTACCAGTACGAGTGGTGGGCGGCGAACCGCCCGGAGGTGATCGAGAAGTTCAACGCCATGATGCTCGGCTGAGGCCGGGTCCCGCACGCCGCCGCGCGCATCGCTCTCCCTGGGCGCGCGCGGTGGCCCCGCCCCGAAGGCGCAGGGCTGACCGACTGCGCCTTCGGGGCCTTCCCCAATGACCTTTCGAACGCCGCAAGGCCGGAGCGCCGGATGCCTCTCGACACAGCCCCGATCGACACGATCGTCGTCGGCGCGAACATCATCACCATGCAGGCGCCGGGCCACCGGGCCGAGGCGCTGGCCATTGCCGGCGGGCGCATCGCGGCGCTCGGCCCCACGGCGGAGATCCGCGCGCTGGCGCCCGGCGCCCGGGCGATCGACTGCGCCGGGGCCACCGTGCTGCCCGGGCTCATCGACAGCCATTGCCACCCGGACATGCTGGGCGCGCGCATCGGGCGCTGGTGCGACCTGGGTGCCGCCGCCCCGGCGGACCGCGCGGCGCTGCTCGCCACGCTGGGGGCCACGGCCGCGGCCCTGCCGGCGGGGGCCTGGGTGCTGGCCTACAATTTCGATGACACGCGCATGGGCGGCTATCCGTCGCGTGCCGAGCTGGACGCGGCCAGCGGCGGCCGCCCGGCCTTCCTCTACCGGCGCGACGCGCTGATGGGCGTGGCGAATTCCGCCGGGCTCGCCGCGCTCGGCTTCACCGCCGGGGCCGCCGACCCGCCGCATGGCCGCATCGAGCGAGATGCTTTCGGCGCGCCCACCGGGCTGCTGCGCGCCCGGGCGGCACACCTGCTCATCGAGCACGTGCAGCGCGGCTACACGGAGGATGATTTCCACGCCGGGCTGGGCCGGGTGCTGGCGGGGTATTCCGCCGCCGGCGTCACCTCGCTGCACAACAGTCTTGCCACCTCGCAGGGCATCGGCGCCTACCAGCGGCTGCGCGCGGAGGGGGCGTTGGACGTGCGCATCGGGCTCATCGCCTCGGGGCGCGAGCCGGAGCTGATCGCCGGGCTCATCCGCTCCGGCCTGCGCTCGGGCTTCGGCGACGCGTGGATCCGCCTGATCGGGGTGGAATGGGTGGCCGACGGCTCCACCTCCGGGCGCACCGCGGCCTGGCGCGCGCCCTACCGGCCGCCTCTCGCGGCGGGCGAGGGGCCGGGGCACAGGGGTGAGCTGCTGTTCGGCTTCGAGGAGCTGCTGGCGCTGGCGCTGCCCGCCCATCGCGCCGGGCTCACCGTGTGTCTCGACGGGATGGGGGACCGGGGGGTGGAGTTCACCCTCGACATCATCGAGGCGCTGCTGGAGGACACGCCGCGGGCGGACCACCGCATGCGCGTGGAGCACTGCTGCGCCGTGCCGCCGGACCTGGTGGCGCGGCTGGCGCGGCTCGGCGTCGTCGCCTCCTCCGCCAGCGGCTTCGCGCACGATCTGGGCGACGCGCATCTCGCCGCGCGCGGGCCGGCGGAAATGAAGCACCTCTGGCCGCTGCGCGCGCTGATCGACGCCGGCGTGCCCGCGCCCTGCCATTCCGACAACCCGGTGTGCGACGTGAACCCGTTCCGCGGCATGGCCGCGCTGGTGAACCGGCGGACCTCCGGCGGGGCGGACCTCGACGCCTCGCAGGCGATCACCGTGCACGAGGCGCTGGAAACCTACACCCGGCTCGGCGCCTGGGCCGGGCGCGAGGAGCGCCTGAAGGGCGATCTCTCCCCCGGCAAGCTCGCCGATCTCTGCGTGCTGGACCGTGACCCCTTCGCTGCTCCGCCGCAGGAGCTGGGCGAGACCGGGGTGATCGCCACGCTGGTCGGCGGCCGGGTGGTGCATGATGCGCGGGGGCTGGCATGACCGGCCCCTCACCCACCCCGGCAGGGGGTCCCACCCGGAAGGAGGCCCGCATGGCGCGCACCCGACAGCGCCTTGCCGGGCGCGGCATGTCCCGGCCGGGCCGCGCCCGATGACCGCGGCGCTGCAAAGCCCGCTGGGCGCCCCCGTCACCTTCGAGCGGGTGAGCAAGCGCTACGGCGATGCGCTGGCGGTGGACGCCGTGGACATCGACGTCGCGCCGGGCGAGTTCTTCACCCTGCTGGGCGCCTCCGGCTCCGGCAAGACCACCACGCTGATGATGCTGGCGGGCTTCCAGATGCCCAGCTCGGGCGAGATCCGGGTGGGCGGGCGCGCGATCACCCATGTCGCGCCCGCCGCGCGCAACGTGGGCATGGTGTTCCAGAGCTACGCGCTCTTCCCGCACATGAGCGTGGCGGAGAACATCGGCTTCCCGCTGCGCATGCGCAGGGCGGGCGGTGCGGCGCGCGACGCGGCGGTGGCCCGCGTGCTGTCCATCGTGGGGCTGGAGGGGCTGGGCAACCGCTACCCGCGCCAGCTTTCCGGCGGGCAGCAGCAGCGCGTGGCGCTGGCGCGCGCCATCGTCTTCGAGCCGCCGGTGCTGCTGATGGACGAGCCGCTGGGCGCGCTCGACAAGCACCTGCGCGCGCATCTGCAGGTGGAGATCAAGCGCATCCAGGCCCGGCTCGGCCTCACCGTGCTCTACGTGACGCACGACCAGGAGGAGGCGCTCACCATGTCGGACCGCATCTGCATCATGCGCGACGGGCGCATCCTGCAGACCGACAGCCCGGAAGCCCTCTACGACCGGCCGGCGGACACCTACGTGGCCGGATTCTTCGGCGAGTCCAACATCGTCACCGCCCGTGCGGACGGCGACGGGCACGCCCTCTTCGGCCCCGCCCGCGTGCCGCTGCCCGCCGGGGTGCGCCCCGGGGCGGCGGTGGATTGCGCCATCCGGCCGGAACGCATCTCCCTCGCCCCCGCCGGTGCGCCGGCCTCCGGCGGGGCGCTCCGGGTGCCCGCCACCGTGACCGCCGCCACCTTCGTGGGCGATTACCGCCGCTACGAGCTCGCGCTGGCCGACGGCACGCCGCTCTCCGTGCGCGAGGCGCTGCGCGAAACCCGCGCCGGCTTCACGCCGGGCGCGGCGGTCACCGCCTCCTGGGCGCCGGGGGCGATGCGCTTCTTCGTCGACGGGAGGGCGGTGGCATGAGCGCGCGCGCCGATCCGCGGGGCCCCGCGCGCCGGGCGGGGCCGGGCTGGCGCCGGCCCGGGCTTCTGGTGCTGCCGCTGCTCGCCTTCCTCAGCGTGTTCTACCTGGTGCCGGTGGTGCTCATGCTGGCGCGCGCCTCCGGGCCGGGGCTGGACTTCGCCCCCCTCGCCGCCGCGCTCGCCAGCGGCGTGGCCGCGCAGGTGTTCGGCATCACGCTGAAGGTGGCGGTGGTCACCACGCTCGCCACGCTGCTGCTGGGCTATCCGCTGGCGCTGTTCACCGCCATCGCGCCGCCCCGGGTGTCACGCCTGCTGCTGGCGGCGGTGATGATCCCGTTCTGGAGCTCGATCCTCGTGCGCTCCTATGCCTGGATGGTGCTGCTGGGCCGGCAGGGCCTGGTGAATGACGCGCTCATCGGGCTGGGGATGATCGACACGCCCATGCGCCTGCTCAACACCTCCCTCGCGGTCTACGTGGGGATGATCCACATCCTGCTGCCCTTCATGGTGCTGCCGATCTATGCCACGCTCTCGGCCATCGACGGCCGGCTGGTCTGGGCGGCGGAGAACCTCGGGGCGCGGGCGCCCTCGGTGCTGCGCCACGTGATCGTGCCGCTGTCGCTGCCCGGGGTCTGTGCCGGGGTGCTGGTGGTGTTCATCCTGTGCCTGGGCTTCTACGTGACCCCGGCACTGCTGGGAGGGCCGGGCGACATGATGGCCTCCATGCTCATCGCCCAGGAGGTGGACCTCTACAACTGGGACCTCGCCTCCGCCTATGCCGGGGTGCTGCTGGTGGTCACGCTGCTGATCGTGGCCGCCTTCGGCCGGCTGCTGAACCTCGAGCGGGTGATGGGGGCGGGGCGATGAGCGCGAATGCCCCGCTGGTGATGAGCTCGGGCCGCGCCGGCCGTGCCCTGCTCGGGCTCGCGGCGCTGCTGGTGGTGGCGTTCCTCGTGTTCCCGGTGGTGGTGATCGTGCCGATCTCCTTCTCCGGCTCGGCCTTCCTCACCTTCCCGCCCGAGAGCCTCAGCCTGCAATGGTACGCGAAGTTCTTCGCCCGGGCGGACTGGCTGGAGGCGACCTGGCTCAGCCTCTGGGTGGCGGGGCTGGTCACGCTGATGGCCACCGTGCTGGGCACGGCGGCGGCCTTCGGCGTGGTGCGCGGGCGCTTCCCGGGGCAGAGGCTGGTGGTGGCCTTCCTGCTCTCGCCGCTGATCGTGCCGGGCATCATCGTGGCCATCGCGGTGTACTTCTTCTACGCGCGGCTGGGCATCGTGGGCTCGCCGGTGGCGATCGCGCTGGCGCACACGGCGCTGGCGGTGCCCTTCGTGGTGGTGAATGTCTCCGCCGTGCTGCACGGGGTCGACCGCCGGCTGGAGCAGGCGGCGCAGAACCTCGGCGCCTCCGCCTGGACCACCTTCCGGCTGATCACCTTCCCGCTGATCCGGCCGGGGGTGCTGGCCGGCGGCCTCTTCGCCTTCATCGCCTCCTTCGATGAGCTGATCGTGGCGCTGTTCATCACCGCGCCCGGCCATGTCACCCTGCCGGCGCGGATGTGGCAGAGCATGCGCAACGAGATCGACCCCACCATCGCCGCCGTCTCCAGCCTGGAGATCCTGCTCTCCGTGGCGCTGTTCTTCGTGGCGGCGCGGCTGCAGGCCCGGGCGGCGGGGGGCGGGGCATGAGCCGCCGCGCGCTTTTCGCCGAGGAGATCATCGCCTTCCGCGACGGCGAGCACCGCCGGCTGCAGAACGGCTGCGTGATCGTCGAGGACGACCGGGTGGCCTATGTCGGCCCGCCGGTGCCGCTGGCCGAGGACGTGGAGCGGCATGATTTCGGCCCCGCGCTCATCGCGCCCGGCTTCATCGACGCCCACGCCCATCTCACCTCCGCGCCGCTGGACCGCACCACGGTGGAGGACACCGGCAAGCCGCAGTTCTGGTTCACCTCGCTTGCCGAGCTGCTGCCGGCGATGACCCGCGCCACCCGGCCCGAGGACGAATGCGCCATGGCCGATTTCTCCGTCGCCGAGCTGATCCGCTCCGGCACCACCACGGTGATGGAGATCGGCTGGCAGGGCGACCACGTGGCCGCCACGGCCGAGCGCGCCGGCCTGCGGGCCTATGTCGCCCAGGGCTACGGCTCGGCGAAATGGCGCACGCCGGACGGGCAGCGCATGGTGATCGAGTGGAAGGAGGACGACGGGTTCGACGGCTTCCGCGACGCCTGCGCCTTCATCGACCGGGTGGAGGGGCGCGCGAATGGGCGCATCCGCGGCTACCTCTCGCCCATGCAGGCGGCGATGGTCTCACCCGCGCTGCTGGCCGCCACGAAGGCCGAGGCGGAGGCGCGGGCCTGCCCTGTCGCCCTGCACACCTCCGAGGCGGTGTTCGAATTCCGCGAGATGGTGGCGCGCGAGGGCATGACGCCCATCGCGTGGCTGGAGGCGCAGGACTTCCTCACCGAGCGCTGCATGCTGGGCCACGTGATCTTCACCGCCGGGCACTCCTGGCTGGACCATCCGGGGCGCGACCTGGAGATCCTCGCCGCGCATGGCGCCTCCGTCGCGCATTGCCCCTGGGTGTTCGCCCGGCGCGGCATGGTGATGGAGAGCTTCGCGCGCTACCTCGACGCCGGGGTGACCATGTGCCTGGGCTCGGACACCGCGCCGCAGAGCCTGCTGAAGCAGATGCAGTACGGCGCCGTGCTGGCCAAGACCGTGGAGCGCGACAGCCGCCGCCCCACCGCGCGCCAGATGTTCGACGCGGCCACCCTGACCCCGGCGCGGGCGCTGGGGCGCGACGACCTGGGCCGCATCGCGCCGGGCGCGAAGGCGGATCTCACCGTCTGGCGGCTGGACGGGTTTTCCACCGCGCCGGCGCGCGACCCGCTGCGCCTCCTGGTCTATTCCGCCGAGCCGGAGGACCTGCGCCACGTGATGATCGATGGTACATGGGTGATGTGGAACCGCCGGTTGACGCAACTGGACGAGGCCGCGGTGGTTGCAGCGGCGCGTGGTGCGGCGCAAAGGGTATGGAGGCGCATGGGCGAAGGCCCCGCGGCGCTCGACACCCTGTCCGCCCCCTCGTTGAGGCCATACACATGACCGATACCCGCATCTTCCCGCCCGCCGGCGAGAGCCTTGCCGACCAGGCCTACCGCCTGATCGAGGACATGATCGTGACCATGGAGCTCAGGCCCGGGGCCTGGGTGTCCGAACCCTCGCTCACCGAGCGGCTGGACATCGGCCGCACCCCGGTGCGCGAGGCGCTGCTGCGGCTTGCCTCCGACGGCATCCTCGTCACCCGGCCCCGCCGCGGCATGGTGGTCTGCGAGATCGACCTGCGCACCCAGCTGCGCGTGCTGGAGGCCCGCCGGGCGCTGGAGAGCGTGATCGTGCGCCGCGCCGCCCTGCGCCGCTCGACCGACGACGTGGAGACGCTCTCGCAGATGGTGGCGCAGTTCCGCCGCATGAAGGGCCAGCCCGATCACGTGCCGATCCTGCGGCTGGACCGCGCCTTCATGGACCGGCTGCTGCTGGCCTCCGCCAACCCGTTCCTGGGCGCCATCACCCCGCTCTACGCGCTGTCGCGCCGCTTCTGGCTGGCGAATGCCGCCCGCCAGACCCGGTTCGACCCGCAGGAGATCACCGGCTACCACATCGCCATCGCCGATGCCGTGATCGCCGGAGACGCCGAGGAGGCCGGCCGGCTGGTCGATGCCTTCCTCGACCATATCGAAGACTTCACCCGCTTCGTCGGCCTCGAACTGGGCTGAGGGCGGGCACGGACCCACACAAGGAGCATACCGATGCAGGCCGAAACCACCGTGCTGCGCGACTGCGGCTGGATCATCAGCTGGAACGCCGCCGAGGAGCGCCACGAATACATGCAGGGCGGCGACCTGGCCTTCCGCGGTGACCGCGTGCTGCAGGTGGGGGGGCGCTACGAGGGCCCGTTCGAGCACGAGGTGGATGCCCGCGCGCGCATGGTGATGCCCGGCTTCGTGGACCTGCACGCCCATCCCACCTTCGAGACCATGCTGAAGGGCTACACCGACGAGGTGGGCAGCCCGAACTTCTACCAGAGTTCGCTCTACGAATTCCTGTTCCTGTTCGAGCTGGACGAGGAGGGCATGCGCGCCTCCAACGAGGTCGCCCTCTCCGAGCTGCTGCTGAGCGGCGTCACCACGCTGTGCGACATCTCCGTGCCGCACGAGGGCTGGCTGGACATGATGGCGCAGAGCGGCATCCGCGGCTTCGCCGCTCCCATGTTCCGCTCCGGCCGCTGGTTCACGCGCAACGGCCACTCGGTGGAATACGCGTTCGACGAGCCGCAGGGCCGCGCGCGGCTGGAGACGGCGCTCTCGGTGGTGGACGCGGCCCGCGCCCACCCCTCCGGCCGGCTGGACGGCGTGATCTCCCCCGCCCAGATCGACACCTGCTCCGAGGGCCTGCTGCGCGACGCCGCCGCCGAGGCCCGCGCCCGCAACATGCCCCTGCAGATCCACGCCTCGCAGAGCGTGGTGGAATTCAACGAGATCATGCGCCGCCACGGCCGCACCCCCGCCGGCTGGCTGGGAGAGCTGGGCCTGCTGGGCCCGGACCTCACCATCGGCCACGGCATCTTCATGGACCATCATGACTGGGTGGCCTGGGGCGCGCGCAACGATCTCGGCCTGCTGGCCGAGAGCGGCACCACCGTGGCCCATTGCCCCACGGTCTTCGTGCGCCGCGGCATCTCGCTGCGCCATTTCGCCGAGTACCGCGCCGCCGGCGTGAACATGGGGCTGGGCACCGACACCTTCCCCCACAATTTCGTGGAGGAGATGCGCAACGCCATCTACGTGGGCCGCACCGTGTCCGGCAACTCGAAGGGCCCGACGGCGCAGATGATCTTCGAGGCGGCCACCGTGGGCGGCGCGAAGGCGCTGGGGCGCGACGACATCGGCCGGCTGGCGCCGGGGGCGAAGGCCGACATCGTGCTCGTCGACCTCATGCACCCGGCCATGCGCCCGGTGCGCGACCCGCTGCGCAGCCTGGTGTTCTCCGCCGGCGAGCGCCCGATCCGCGATGTCTACATCGACGGCCGGCAGGTGGTGGCCGGTGGCCGCGTGCTGGGCCTGGACCGCGAGGCCGCGCTGGCGCGGGTGGAGGAGGCCCAGGCCCGCTCCGCCGCGCAGGTGCACAAGCATGACTGGGCCGGCCGCCCCGCCGATGAGGTGATGCCCCACGCGCTGCCCTTCGCCAGGGTGCCGGCTCCTGCGCCTGCGCCTGTGCCGGAAGTCGCCTCCGGGGCGGCGGAGGCCGAGGCATGAGGCTGATCGGCGTTGACGTCGGCGGCACCTTCACCGACCTCGTCTGCGTGGAAACCCGAACCGGCGCGCTCACCATCCACAAGGTGCCCACTACCCCGCACGACCCCTCGGAGGCGGTGCTGAACGGCATCCTGGAGCTCTGCGAGCTAGCCGGCGTGGCGCGCGAGAGCGTGGACCGGGTGCTGCACGGCACCACCACCGCCACCAACGCCATCCTGGAGCATGACGGCGCCCTCACCGGCCTCATCACCAACGAGGGCTTTCGCGACATCCTGCACATCGGCCGCCACCAGCGCCCGCAGCACTATTCCATCCGCCAGGAGGTGCCCTGGCAGGACCGCCCGCTGGTCAAGCGCCGCCACCGCAAGGTGGTGGCCGGCCGCCTGGCCCCGCCCGAGGGCCGCGTGCTGGTGCCGCTGGACGAGGCGGGCGTGCGCCGCGCCGCGCGCGAGCTGCGCGCCGAGGGGGTGGAGGCCATCGCCATCTGCTTCCTGTTCTCCTACCTCGACCCCGCGCATGAGCGGCGCGCCCGCGAGATCGTGCTGGAGGAATACCCGGAGGTGTTCGTGACCACCTCCGCCGAGGTCTCGCCGCAGTTCCGCGAGTTCGAGCGCTTCACCACCACGGCGATGAACGCCTTCATCGGCCCGAAGGTGCGCCGCTACGTGAGCCGGCTGGAGGAGCGGCTGGCGGAGAACGGCCTCAAGGCCGACCTGCACATCATGGGCTCGAACGGCGGTGTCGCCACGGCGCGCATGGTCTCCGCGCTGCCGGTGATGACCCTGCTCTCCGGCCCCGCGGCCGGCATCATCGGCGGGGCCTGGGCCGGGGCGCTCTCCGGGCGCGACAGCCTGATTACCTTCGACGTGGGCGGCACCTCGGCGGATATCGGCATCGTGCGTGACGGCGCCTTCGCCGAGGCCTCGGCGCGCGACACCTCCATCGCCGGCTTCCCGCTCATGGTGCCGATGATCGACATCCACACCATCGGCGCCGGCGGCGGCTCCATCGCGCATGTGGACGCGGGCGGCGCCTTCCGCGTCGGCCCGCGCTCCGCCGGCGCGGTGCCCGGCCCCGCCGCCTACCGCCGCGGCGGCACGAAGCCCACGGTGACGGATGCGAACGTGGTGCTCGGCCGGCTCGACGCGGGCAATTTCCTCGGCGGCGCGATGAGCCTCGACGTGGCGGCGGCCGAGCGGGTGATCGACGGGCTCGCCGCCGAGCTCGGCCTCTCCCGGCTGGAGACGGCGGAGGGCATCCTCACCCTGGTGAACGCCAACATGGCCAACCTCGTGCGCTCGCGCACCGTGCAGAAGGGGCTCGACCCGCGCAACTTCGCCCTTGTCGCCTTCGGCGGCGGCGGGCCGCTGCAGGCGGTGGACGTGGCCGCGATGCTCGGCATCCCGGAGGTGATCGTGCCGCCGGCGCCGGGCATCACCTCGGCCATGGGGCTGGTCGCGACGGACATGAAATACGACCTCGTGCGCACCGCCTTCCTCTCCAGCCTCGACGCGGAAGGGGCAGCGGCCCGCGCCACGGCCACGCTCGACGCCATGCAGGCCGAGCTCGCCGCCCGCCTCGCCGCCGACGGCTTTGCCGAGGCCGATACCGGCTTCGAGCGCTCGGGCGATGTGCGCTACGTGGGCCAGGGCTACGAGCTGCGCGTGGCGATCCCCGCGGGGCCCCTCGACACCGCCGCGATGGACGCGCTCTTCGAGGCTTTCACCGGCCTGCACCACGCGGAATACGGCCGCATCAACCCCGGCAACCCGATCGAGATCGTGAACCTGCGGGTGAGTGCTGCGGGCCGCATGCCGGTGCTCGGCCGCCCGGCGGTGGAGCAGGGCGGCAGCCTGAAGGCGGCCCTGCTCGGCCACCGGCCCTGTACCTTCCGCACGGGCGCGGGGCTGGAGACGGTGGACACCCCGGTCTACCTGCGCGGCAGCCTGCCGCTGGGCGAGCGCATCGCCGGCCCCGCGATCATCGTGCAGAAGGACACCACCTCCCTCCTGCGCCCGCAGGACAGCATGGTCGCCGACCAGGGCGGCAACCTCCTCATCCAGGTCGGCGGAAAGGACTGAGCCATGCCCGAGACCCCACGCATCGACCCCGTGAGCGCCAGCGTCATCCAGGGCGCGCTGCAGAGCATCGCCATCGAGATGGGCTACAAGCTCATGCGCATGTCCTATTCCTCGATCATCCGCGAGTCGGAGGATTTCGGCGCCGCGCTGACGGACGCCAGCGGCCGGCAGATCGCCGAATCCATGCAGTCCACCCCGCTGCAGTCCGGCCCCATCGCCGGCTACGTGGAGAACGTGCTGAAGGTGCTCGCCGCGCGTGGCGAGACCATCGCGCCGGGCGACGTGATCATGCACAACGACCCCTATGGCGGCGCCAGCCACGGGCCGGACATCGCCTTCCTCGTGCCGGTGTTCTGGGAGGGGGCGCTGGCCGGCTTCTCCGCCACCACCGCGCATCACCTCGACATCGGCGCCCAGACGCCGGGCAGCGCCGGGATCGTGGACGCGATCGACGTCTATGCCGAGGGCCTGCAATTCAAGGCGATCAAGGTGGTGGAGGGCGGCCGGCGCAACGCCGCCGTCTGGCAGATCCTGCGTGACAACCTGCGCGCGCCCAGGCTGGTGGTGGGCGACATGGAGGCCCAGATCGCCGCCTGCGAGATCGGCGCCGAGCGCTTCCGCGCCCTGCTCGCCGCGCACGGGCCCGCCCGGGTGACCGCGGCCATCGACGCGCTGATGGACCATTCCGAGACGCTGATGCGACAGGCCATCGCCGCGGTGCCGGACGGCGTCTACCGCGCCACCACCATGCTCGACGGGTTCGAGGGCGACCCGGAGCGCTCCAACCTCACCCTCGCCGTCACCCTCACCGTGGCGGGCGACAGCATCGACGTGGACCTCACCGGCACCTCGCCGCAGGTCTCCGACCGGCCGATCAACATGCCCTTCACGGGCACCACGGACATCGCGATCTGGCTCACCCTGCGCTCCATCCTGCTCGATTCGGCGGTGCACGGCGTGATCCCGCAGAACTCCGGCCTGACCCGGCCGGTGACCATCCGCGCGCCGAAGGGCTGCCTCGCCAACCCCCGCTTCCCCGCGCCGGTGATCGCGCGCTTCACCGGCGGCAACCAGCTCGCCGACACGGTGATGAAGGCGCTTGCGCAGGCGGTGCCGGGGCAGGTCTCAGCCGGTATCGGCAACCTCAAGGTCATCGCCTTCTCCGGCCTGCAGGGCGAGAGCCACTGGGTGCACATGGAGATCTTCGAGGGCTCCTACGGCGGCCGCGAGGGCATGGACGGGATGGACGCGGTCGACACGCTCTACGCCAACACCCGCAACAACCCGATCGAGGACATCGAGACCCACCTGCCGCTGCGCGTCACCCGATACGAGCTGCGCGAGGGCGTGGCCGGGGCCGGGCGCTGGCGCGGCGGCTTCGGCTCGGTGCGCGCCTTCGAGTTCCTCGAGAACGGCGGCGGCTCGGTGGAGGGCGAGGGCCATCTCTACGCGCCCTGGGGCTTTCTGGGCGGCGCGGAGGGCGGCACCTCGCGCCTCGCCATCGCGGCGGCGGACGGCACGCTCACCGAGCTGCCCTCCAAGGTCTCCTACCGCGCGGCGAAGGCGGGCGAGAGCTTCATCGCCTTCGGCCCGGCCGGCGGCGGCTACGGCAACCCGTTCGAGCGCGACCCCGCGGCGGTGCTCGACGACGTGCTCGACGGGCTGATCGGCGCCGACACCGCGCGGGAGAGCTACGGCGTGGCGATCAGCGCCGGCACGGTGGACGCCGCGGCCACCGCGGCCCTGCGCGCCCGCTGACACCGCTCCGGCGGGAGAGGGGCGGCCCCCTCCCGCCGGCCGCAGCCATCCCCTTCCACACCCCCCGGGGCGGCCGCCGCGCCCTGTCGGCAGGCGGCGCGGCCCCGCGGCTTCGGCCCTCCCGAGCCCTGCATCAGGCGCATATCTGAATAAACATGCGTGGGACGGCCATCTGGCGCAATTTGATTGCAGCCAACCGGCCATTTCCGGTAATGTCCGCCCGGTAGCGCGCCCCGTCGGGGTGCAAAGGAGGATGTGATGGACTGGCAGGATATTCTGGCGCGGCGGGCGGGGCGGATGAAGGCGTCCGAGATCCGTGAACTTCTCAAGCTGCTGGACCAGCCGGACATCATCTCCTTCGCCGGTGGCATCCCGGACCCGGCGCTGTTCCCGGCGGCGGATTTCAAGACCGCCTTCCACGACATCTTCTCCGGCGCGGAGGCGGCGACCGCCCTGCAATACTCGGTGAGCGAGGGCTACCTGCCGCTGCGCCGCTGGCTGGCGGCGCGCATGGCGGCGCTCGGCGTGCCCTGCGGGCCGGAGAACATCCTCATCAGCTCCGGCTCGCAGCAGGCGCTGGACTATCTGGGCAAGATCTTCCTCACCCCCGCGGACACGGCGCTGGTGACCTGGCCCACCTATCTCGGCGCGCTCGGCGCCTTCAACGCCTACGAGCCGCGCTATGACCGGCTGCTGCCGCGCGGCAACCGCACGGCGGAGGACATCGCGGCGGCGGCGCGCGAGGCCGGGGGCCGGGCGAAATTCGCCTATCTCTCCCCCGATTTCGCCAACCCCACCGGCGAGACGCTGGACCGCGCGGGCCGCGAGGCGGTGCTGGAGCTTGCCGACACGCTCGACCTCGCGGTGATCGAGGACGCCGCCTACCAGGACCTGCGCTACGACGGCGAGGCGATCCCGCCCATGCTGGCGCTGGAGATCGCGCGCAAGGGCAGCATCGAGGCCTGCCGCACGGTCTATTGCGGCTCCTTCTCCAAGACGCTCTCGCCGGGGCTGCGGGTGGGCTGGGTCTGCGCCGAATCCTCGCTGATCTCGCGGCTGGTGCTGCTGAAGCAGGCGGCGGACCTGCATTCGGCCACGCTGAACCAGATGGCGGTGCACAGGGTGGCCGAGGCCGGGTTCGACGCCCAGGTGGCGCGCGCCCGCGCGGCCTACCGCGCGCGGCGCGACCGGATGCTGGCGGCGCTGGAGCGGCACATGCCCGCCGGCGTGAGCTGGACGGAACCGGAGGGCGGCATGTTCGTCTGGGTGACCGTGCCGGAGCCGCTGGACGGCGCGGCGCTGCTGGCCCGGGCCGTCTCCCACCACAAAGTGGCCTTCGTGCCGGGCCGGGCCTTCTTCCCCGATGCGACCGGCGGCAACACCCTGCGGCTGAGCTTCTCGGCCACTGACGGCGAGGCCATCGAGGAGGGCATCCGCCGCGTGGGCGCCGTGCTGCAGGAAGCCCTGCAACCCGCCTGACCCGGCATCGGAACCGGCGCGCCCGGATGAGCCCCGGGGCCGGCATGGGCCCCGGTTCAAACCGGGGAGCGCGTCAGCCCCGCCGCGCGGGGCGCTCACCGCTGCCGGGCATGCCCCGCGGCAGCTGCTTCCTGCCGGACGCATCGGGCAGGCGTGTTTCGCGCGCGAAATGCCTCCGCGCGCCCCGGGGCGCCGGGAGTCAGCCGGGCGCCCCGGGGCAGGACACGAGGATATCGGCGGGCCGGCTGTGGTGCAGCACCAGCCGGGCGTTGGGCAAGTCGTTCTGCTCCACCTTCGTGCGCGCCGCGCTTTCCGAATGGCCCAGCCCGCGCCAGCGCTGCATCAGGCGGGCGCGCAGGGTGTCCTCCGCGCAGTCGAGCGCCACGGTGCAGGTGAAATGCCGCTGCAGCGCCTGCCAGGGCGGGCGGTTCAGCAGCAGGTAGTTGCCCTCCACCACCAGCATGCGCGCCTCCCGCCCGATGATCGTGGCGCAGGCGCGGGTGAGGTCCAGCGTGCGGTCGAAGGCCGGAACGGCGATGTCGGGCGCGTCGCCCGCGGCCAGCCGGGCGAGCAGGGCGGCGAGCCCGTCGGTGTCGAAGGTCTCCGGCGCGCCCTTGCGCGCGCGCAGGCCCAGGCTGTCCAGCACCGCGTTGTCATAGTGGAACCCGTCCATCTGCAGGCTGCGCGCGCAAAGGCCGTGCGTGCCCGTCAGCGCGGCTTCCACACTGGCGGTGAGGGTGGTCTTGCCGCTTCCCGGCGGGCCGGCGATGGCGACGATGCTGCGCCCGGGGCCCGCCCGCGCGGCGAGCGTGGCGGCGAGCGCATCGGGGGCGATGCGGATGGGGGTGGCGGTGTCGGTGTCGATGTCTGTCACGCGCGGTCGGTCCCTGCTTTGCGGGTTTCGGCCGGGGGTTCTAGCATGTCCGGCGGCGGGACGGGAGAGGCGCGCCGCAGGCGCCCCGCGCCCCGGGGAGGGGGGCGCGGGGCGCGCATGCCCGGGGGGGGGCGCTGCGCCCTCAGGCGGCCCGGTGTGCGCCGCGGGCCAGCCAGTCGCGGTAATCCGCGAGCCCTGCGTCGATATCCGCGAAGCGCGGCTGGAAGCCGATGAGCCGCTGCGCCTTGGAGATGTCGAGCGGCGCGCCGCGCGGCACGAAGGAGCCGGGCCCGAGGGTCATGCCGCTGTCATGGCCGATGAGCCGCGTCACCCGCTCCACGATCTCCGGGTGGCGGTAGGCCACGCCGCAGGAGATGTTCACGTTCTCCCCGGCCATGCCCTCGGCCTGCAGCAGCTTCACCACGCCCTGCGCGGTGTCGGCCACATGCGTCCAGTCCAGCGCCTGGTCGCCGCCGTTGGGGGAGGCGACGCCCGAGAGCCCTTCCAGCGGGCCGAACATCGCCTGATAGAGCGCGTGCATGCGCGAGGGGCGCTTGCCGGGGCCGTAGACGAAGTAGAGCCGCGCGTTGCGCACGTCCATGCCGTAGGTCTCGCCGTATTGCAGGGCCAGCACCTCGTTCGCCACCTTGGTGGCGCCGTAGAGGTCGGTGACCTTGATCGGCGTCTCCTCGGTCTGCCCGCCGGGCTGGTCGCCGTAGACCGCGCCGGAGGAGAGGTTGACGAATTTCGGGATGTTGAACACCCGCGCCACTTCCAGCGCGTTCAGCAGGCCCGTGGTGTTGATCGAGATGTTCCGGAACGGGCGCAGCCTGAAGGTGGGGCCGGCGATGACGGCGACACCGAAGACGATCGCCTCCGCCTCGCGCGCATGGGCGCCCACGCGCTCGAACATGGTGTGGGTGTCCAGCACGTCGACCGGCTCCAGCACGAGGTTGTCGCGCACCTCCTCCAGGTAGTCGAGGCCGAGCTGGTCGAAGCGACCGGCGTCCATGTCGAAGATGACGACCTTCTTGCCCTGCCGGGCCAGGTCATGCGCGACCCAGGAGCCGACATGGCCGAGGCCGCCGAAGATGAGTACCGACATCAGTTTCCTCCGTTCGGGGTGTTTCGCTCGTGCAGGGCCATCAGCGCAGCAGCAGGTCGGGGACGATCCGCACCACCCAGGGCACGAAGGTGATCACGAGCAGCATCAGGAAAAGCGGGATGTAGAAGGGCATGATCTCGCGGATCAGCGTGCCGAAGGGGATGTTGGCCACCTTCTGCACGGTGAAGAGCACCGTGCCCACCGGGGGCGTCACCAGCCCGATCATCAGGTTGAAGATCATCATCACGCCGAAATGTACCGGGTCGATGCCGTAGCTCTGCACCAGCGGCACCAGGATGGGGGTGAGCAGGAAAAGCGCGGGCACCGAGTCGATGAAGCAGCCGACGATGAGGATGAAGACGTTGAGCAGGATGAGCAGCACCCAGGGGTCCGTCACCGTCTCCGACAGGAAGGAGGTGATGTCGCCCGTCACCTGATAGCGCGCCAGCACCCAGGCGTAGAGCGCCGAGCCCGCGATGATGATGAGCAGCGCCGCGGTGTCGACGGCCGTTTCCTTCAGGATCTGCCAGAACTCGCGGAAGGTGACCGTGCGGTACACCACGAAGGCGATGATCATGCAGTAGACCAGCGCGACAGCGGAGGCCTCGGTGGGCGTGAAGAGCCCGGAGAGGATGCCGGCCACGATGATCACCGGGGTGAGCATCGGCAGGATGCCGCGGCCGAAGGCGCGCGCGATCTCGGCCGCGGAGGCGCGCGCCGCGACCGGGTAGCCCCGGCGCACGGAGATGATCGCCACCAGTGCCATCAGCCCGAGGCCCATCAGCACGCCGGGCACGATGGAGCCCAGGAACACCTCGGCGATGGAGACATTGGCCAGCGCGCCGTAGATCACCGCCGGGATGGAGGGCGGGATGATCGGGCCGATGGTGGCCGAGGCGGCGGTGACGGCGGCGGAGAAGCCGCGGTCGTAGCCGTCCTTCTCCATCGCCTTCATCTGTACCGGGCCGAGGCCGCCGGCATCGGCCACCGCCGAGCCGGACATGCCGGCGAAGAGCATGGAGGAGACCACGTTCACATGGCCCAGCCCGCCGCGCATGTGGCCCACCAGCGAGCGGGCCACGTCGAACACCCGGTCGGAGATGCCGGAGGCGTTCATCAGCCGGCCGATGAGCAGGAAGGCCGGGATGGCGAGCAGGGTGAAGCTGTTCACGCCGTAGAGCGTGCGCTGCGCGATCATGTCGAGCGGCAGGCCGTCGAGGCCGCGGGTGTAGAGCAGCACCGCGGAGGAGGCGCCGATCATCGCGAAGCCGACGGGCACGCCGATGAAGAGCAGGATGAGCAGCGAGCCGAAGAGGGTTGCGAAGAGGATCATTCGGAAAGACTCCGGGTGGACGGGGCGGCGAGGCCGAGCTTCACCGCGAGATCGCGCAGCACCAGGAGGGCGAGCAGCACGATGCCGAGGCCCTGGACGAAGTAGAGCCAGGCGAAGGGGATCGGCAGGGTGCTGGCGGCGACGTTCGCGGTGCGCTGCATCATCCCCCAGGCGCCGACGATGACGGCGCCGCAGATGACGAGGGTGATCACGTCGCTCGCCGCCTCCAGCACGCGGGCGGTGCGCGGCGGCAGCATGTCGAGCAGCACGGTGATGCGGATCTGCGCGCCGTAGCGCTGCGCCACGGCCGCGCCGAGGAAGATCTCGGCGATGTAGAGGAAGCGCGAGGCCTCGTCGGTCCAGGGCACGCCGATGCCCAGGGCGTAGCGCGACATCACCTGCACGAACATGATCGCCAGCATGGCGAAGAAGCTCACGATGGTGACGGTCTCGACGATGCTCCAGAAGCCGGCAGCGAGGCGGGCCGGGACCGATGGCGCGGCGCTTGAGCGGGAGGCAGTCATGGGGTGTCCGTTCTCTTGTGGCGGGAGGGCGGCACGCGCCGGGCGGGAGACCGGAGCGCGCGGGCGGCGCGCCCGGTGGCCCGGCCTGCGCACCTGCCCCCGGCGGGGGACGGTGCCGGACCGGGCCCCCCCTCCTGCGAGGGGGGGCCGCGGAGCCGGTCCCGGGGCAAGGGCGGCCCGGGGGCCACCCTCGCCCGGCGCGGGGCGGCGGCCTCAGTCGATGAAGGAGAGCACGTAGTCGCGCACCTGCGGGTCAAGGCCCTGGGCCACCTCGCGCACCGCCGGGGCGGCCTTCTCGCGGAAGGCGGCGGTGTCGGGCTCCACCACGGTCATCCCTTTCGCCTCCAGGTCGGCGTAGAGCTCGGCCTGCAGCGTGTCGGTCGTCTCATCGCCCCAGGCGATGGCCTCGTCGATCGCGCCCCGGATCATGGCGCGGTCCTCCTCCGACAGGCTCTCGTAGAAGTCGTTGTTCATCAGCCAGTGGAAGAACGAGTACACGTGCTGGGTCTTGTCGACGTATTTCTGCACCTCGTAGAGCTTGCCGGCGTGGATGTAGCCCACCGGGTTCTCCTGCATGTCGATGACGCCGGTCTGCAGCGAGGTGTAGACCTCCGGCCAGGCGATGGGCGAGGGCAGGGCGCCGAGCGCGCTCCAGATCTTCACCCAGGAGGCGATCTCGGGCACGCGCATGCGCACGCCCTCCACGTCCGCCGGGGTTCGCACCGGGGCGTTGGAGGTGAGGTTGCGCGGGTTGCGCTTCGAGATGCCGACGAGGCGCAGGTTCGCGCTGGCAACCAGCGCCGCGTTCACCGCCTCGCCCAGCTCGCCCTCGTAGACCTTGCGGGCCTGCGCGGTGGAGGAATAGACGAAGGGCAGGTCGGAGGCGGCGTATTTCGGCGCGTAGAGCGACATCGGCATCGAGCCGCCGAGGGCGATCTGGTACTCGCCGAAGCTCGCACCCTCCAGGTGGTCGCGCTCGCCACCCACTTCCGTGCCCAGCAGGGTGACGGTGAACGCCCCGTCCGAACGCTCCTCGATCAGCTCCTTGAGCTTGCGGCCCACGGAGAACATCTCGTGCGACGGGTCGACATGCATGGCGATGGCGATGTCTTCGGCGAAGGCGGCCGGGGCGCCGCCGACGGCGATGCCGGCAGCCACGAGGGCTCCGAGAATACGGGATCTCATCTGCGTTTCCTCCCTTGAGGGCTCTGGGTTGCTTGCCGGCCGGGGCCGGGGGTCGTCTCACGCTTCGAACGCCCCGTCGGGGCGCCGCCATCGGCCCGCGGCCGCCTGCCCCTCAGGGGAGCAGGTTCGGACGGGGCCTCCGACTCAACTGGTCTGATAGGTTGACCATCAGACTGTTTGATGGTTTGTGGATCAGCATTGGACGGCATGTCAACAGCCGTGTATTGCCGGATGTGGGAGACAGCGACGATGCAGACGAATCCGACAGGCGACCGGCGGCTGGTGAAGCGCAAGCGCATGCACGAGGAACTGGTGGAAATGCTGAGCGAGGACATCCGCGGCGGCGTCTTCGCCGTGGGCGACCCCCTGCCCTCCGAGCGCGAGCTGATGGAGGAGTTCGGCGTCTCGCGGCTCACGGTGCGCGAAGCCCTAGGCGCGCTGGAGAAATCCGGCCTCATCGCCGTGCGCCCCGGCACCCGGGCACGGGTGTGCGAGCCCAGCTCCGACCGGCTGGTGGAGCTGCTCTCCGGCACGGCGACCTTCTACATCTCCCAGCCCGAGGGGCTGCGCAACTTCCAGGACGTGCGCACGCTGGTGGAAACCGGCCTCGCCCGCATGGCCGCCGAACGCGCCAGGCCGGAGGACATCACCGCCCTCGGCGCGCTGCTGGAGGCGAATCGCGCCTCCGTGGGCGACACGGCGCGGTTCGCGCGCACCGACATGGACTTCCACCTCGCCATCGCGCGCATCGTGGGCAACCCGATGCTGGATGCCTTCTACCTGGCGGTGGACCGCTGGCTGCACGAGGTGCGCCTCGTCACCCTCGCCCACGAGGGCCAGATGCAGACTGCCTTCGCCGCGCACCAGCAGATCTTCGACGCCATCCGCGCACGCGATGCGGACCGCGCCTTCGGCGCCATGCGCGCGCACCTGCTGCAGGTCAACAGCATGCACACGCCCGGACGCTGACGGCCGGCGGGGCCCTGCGGCACGGCTCCCCGCCCGGACATGGCGGGCGGGGACGGGGGGCGGAAGGCCCCCGGGGCCAGACATCAATTCAAAGGGCGCACCGCGGGTGGCCGCGCCCCGGACCACGAAGGAGCAGGACATGTTGCTGGGCTGTATCGGTGACGATTTCACGGGATCGAGCGATCTCGCCAACACGCTGGCCAAACAGGGCATGCGGGTGACGCAGTATTCCGGCGTGCCCACCGCCCCGGCCGAGGCCGGCGTGGAGGCTGGTGTCGTCGCGCTGAAATCGCGCACCATCGCGCCGCAGGAGGCCATCGCCCAGTCGCTGAAGGCGCTGGAATGGCTGCAGGCGCAGGGCTGCCGGCAGTTCCTGTTCAAGTACTGCTCCACCTTCGACAGCACGCCGGAGGGCAACATCGGCCCGGTGGCCGCGGCGCTGGCAGAGCGGCTGGACGCCTGGAAGGTCATTGTCTGCCCGGTGTTCCCGGCCACGGGGCGCACGCTGTTCGAGGGCCATCTCTTCGTGAACGGCAAGCTGCTCTCGGAAAGCGGCATGCAGGACCACCCGCTCACCCCGATGACCGACCCGGACATCCGCCGCTGGCTGGCACGGCAGACGGAGATGCCCGTGGGCCATGTCTCCATGGCCGCGGTGCGCCGGGGCGCGGAGGCGATCTCGGCGGCCTTCGAGGCCGAGCACTCCGCCGGACGCCGCCTGCTGGTGACCGACGCGATCGCCGACGCGGACCTGATGGAGATCGGCGCCGCCGCCGCGGGCCTGCCGCTCATCACCGGGGGGTCGGGCATCGCCATGGGCCTGCCGGAGAACTTCCGCCGCGAGGGGCTGCTGGCCGGCGGCGGCTATGACTGGCAGGGCTCGGACGGGCCCTGCGTGGTGCTCTCGGGCTCCTGCTCCATCGCCACGCGCGGCCAGGTGGCGTATCACAAGGCCCGCCACCCGGCGCTGCAGATCACCGTGGATGACGTGATCGCCGGCACCACCACCGCCGAAGGCGTGGCGGACTGGCTGCTGGCGCAGGAGGGACTGCCGCTGGCCTATGCCACCGCCGAGCCCGCCGTGGTGCGTGCCGCGCAGGAGACATACGGCCGCGCGCGCGCCGCTTCCGCCATCGAGGACCTCTTCGCCGAGGTCACCCGCCTGGTGGTGGCGCGCGGCGCGACCCGCATCATCGCCGCGGGGGGAGAGACCTCCGGCGCCGTGGTCGAGGCGCTGGACCTCGACGCCCTCGCCATCGGCCCGGAGATCGCGCCCGGCGCCCCGGCGCTGGCCGCCGGCCCGCTGCGGCTCACCCTCAAGTCCGGCAATTTCGGCGACGAGACCTTCTTCGAGACCGCCGCGAAGATCCTGGGGGGCGCATGAGCGAGGAGGCCGACCTGCGCGAGCGCATCTGCTTCTTCGCGCGCTCGCTGTTCGAGCGGGGGCTGACCAGCGGCTCCACCGGCAACATCTCCGCCCGGTTGTCGGACGGCGGGCTGCTCGTCACCCCCACCGGCTCCAGCATGGGCCGGCTGGACCCGGCGCGCCTGTCGCGGTTCGACGCCTCCGGGCGGCTGGTCTCCGGTGACAAGCCGACCAAGGAAATGCCGCTGCATTCGGCCTTCTACGAGACGCGGAAGGGCGCGGGGGCGGTGGTGCACCTGCATTCCACCCATTCCGTGGCGCTCTCCCTGCTGCCGGAGACGGACCCGGAGAACGTGCTGCCGCCGCTCACCCCCTATGCCATCATGAAGCTCGGCCGGGTGAAGCTTCTGCCCTATTTCCGCCCCGGAGACGCGGCGATGGGGGCGGCGGTACGCGGCCTCGCGGGCAGGCGCGCGGCGGTCTTGCTGGCCAACCACGGCCCGGTGGTGGCCTCGAAGGACCTCGAAGCGGCCGTCTATGCCATGGAGGAGCTGGAGGAGACCGCGCGGCTGGCCCTGCTCACCCGCGGCATGTCCCCCCGCCTGCTCACCGAGGCGCAGGTGAGCGACCTGGTGACGACCTTCGAGGTGGACTGGGACTGAACCCGCCAGGGGGGCGCAGGACGGGCGCCTCCCCGCGCCGCCCCGGCTGCGGTGAGGGCGGCTGGGGGAGCAGGGCGGGCACGGGCCTGCCCGTCCCCGAGGGGCAGGAGGGCGACCCGGTGAAGACCTTCGAGTTGGACCGGGACTGAACCCGCGACCACGGGGGCCCCTTCCCGCGCGCCCCGTTGCGGCGAAGGAGGCCGGCGGGGCAGGGCGGGCACGGGCATATGCGCGGCTCCGGAGGGCAGGACGGGGGCGGCGGCCCGGCCCGGGTTCGCGCCCCATTGTGATGCGGATTGCAGATCGCTACTGTCTGGCAAGTCCCTTTCCGTCACCCCGAAAGAACCGTCATGCGCACGACGCCCGAGTCCGACTTCGCCCTGGGCGATCATGCGTTCCTTCAGGGCGGAGGGGCGATGGCGCGGGAGATCCGGGCGTTCGACTGGGGCTCCACCCCGCTGGGGCGCATCGAGACCTGGTCCGCGGCGCTGAAGATCACCGTGAGCACCCTGCTCAATTCCGCCTTCCCGAAATGCCTGTGCTGGGGCGACGGGCTGACGATGATCTACAACGACGCCTTCATCCCGATCCTCGACGCCAAGCACCCCTGCCTGGGCAGGCCGTTCCTGGAGGTGTGGAGCGACGTGGCGGAGGAGATCCGGCCCATCGCCCTGCGCGCGCTGGCCGGAGACTCCACCTTCATCGAGGATTTCGCGCTCACCACGAACCGCTCCGGCACGTTCGAACAGGCGAACTTCACCTTCTGCTACAGCCCGATCCGCGATGAGCACGGCGTGGTGCGCGGCATGCTGGACACGGTGGTGGAGACCACGGGCAAGGTGCGGGCCGAGGCGCTGGCCGAGCTGCGCAACCGCGAGCTCGTGCACCGCTCGCGCAATGCCTATGCGTTGGTCTCCGCGCTGGTCAACCATTCCTTCCGCAGTGCGCAGGCCCTGCCGGAGATCAAGGACATGCTGCAGCTGCGTATCGAGGCGCTGGTGCGCGCGCAGGACCTGCTGATGGAAACCGAAACCGGCAGCGTGAGCCTGGACGTGGTGTCCCGGCGCGCCCTCGGGCCGTTCCTGGATGATTCCGACCGGGTGGAGATCCGCGGGCCGGAGGTGTTCATCGGCCGCGAGCAGGTTACCACCCTCTGCCTCGCGCTGCATGAGCTGGGCACCAACTCGATGAAGTACGGAGCGCTGGGGCTGCCCTCCGGCAGGGTGCTGCTGGGCTGGCAGATCGACAGCCTGTCGCAGCCCGCCGTCTTCCGGCTGGAGTGGCGCGAGAGCGGCGGCCCGCCGGTCACGCAGCCGGCCGCGCAGGGCTTCGGCAGCACGCTGATCGCGCACAGCCTGCCGATGGCCTTCCGCGGCACCGTCGAACTGGATTACGCGCCCGCCGGCTTCCGGCTGACCCTCGCCGCCGATGCGGCCCGGCTGCTGGACGAGCACCAGGACGCCCGGGACTGACACGCTCCGCC
The DNA here is from genome assembly GCF_005887635.2 of Paroceanicella profunda. GTDB lineage: Bacteria > Pseudomonadota > Alphaproteobacteria > Rhodobacterales > Rhodobacteraceae > Paroceanicella > Paroceanicella profunda. Next base: position 110,720 of record NZ_CP040821.1, read on the forward strand.
GGTCCCCGCGGCCAGGCCGGCGCAAGGCTGCGCACGGGGCGGAGCGTGCGGCTGCCGGCTGTCAGGCGCTGAGCATCCGGCGGATCTCCGCCTGCACGCCGCGCAATCCGTCGAGATAGCTCGCCGCGAGGTCCGAGACGCTGGCCTGCGCGGCCGGGGCGCCGATGTTCACCGCCGCGACCACCGTGCCCCGGGCATTGACCAGCGGCACCGCGATGGAGCGCAGCCCGGTCTCCACCTCCTGGTCGATCAGCGCGTAGCCCTCGGCGCGGGCCCGGGCGATGCGTGCCATCACCGCCTCCGGGTCGGTGAGGGTGAGGGGCGTGCGGGCCGGGATCGGGCGCGCGGTGAGGATGACGCGCGCCTCCGCCTCCGGCAGCGCGGCGAGCAGCACCCGCCCCATGGAGGTGGAGGCCGCCGGCAGGCGCGAGCCCGGCATCAGCGAGATGGACATCACCTTCCGCCGCGCGGCCCGGGCGATGTAGACGATCTCCGGCCCGTCGAGGATCGACACCGAGGTGGACTGCCCGATCGCCTCCGCCAGCCGGTCCAGCGAGGGTTGCACGATCTGCGGCAGCGGCATGGCGGCAAGACAGCCGATGCCCAGCCGCAGCACCCGGGGCGTGAGGGTGAAGAACTTGCCGTCATGCTCGGCATACCCGGCCTCGGCGAGGGTGAGCAGGCAGCGGCGCGCCGTGGCGCGGTCCAGCCCGGTGCGGGCGGAAGCCTCGGCGATGGTCATGCGGGGAGATTCCGCGCCGAAGGCCTCGATCACCCGCAGCCCCTTGCCGAAACTGCCCATCAGGTCACGGGTCGGGGTGGCCATGGGAACACTCCTGTTGTGCGGAATGAGAACAAATGTCGTATAACGTACAAATCGGTTGCCGTCGAGGGGGGCGTGGCGCTAGGTCTGTCGGTGCCGCGCCGCGGAACGCAGGCCGGCCAGAGCGGAGGACCCCATGGACAAGACATGCGCCAGCCCGGCCGAGGCCGTGGCGGAGATCGGCGACGGCGCGACGGTGATGATCGGCGGTTTCGGCGGCTCCGGCGCGCCGATCGAGCTCATCCACGCGCTGATCGACAAGGGGCCGAAGGGCCTCACCGTCATCAACAACAACGCCGGAAACGGCCGCATCGGCATCGCCGCGATGATCGACGCGGGCATGGTGGCGAAGATGGTCTGCTCCTTCCCGCGCTCCTCCGACCCGCGCGCCTTCACCGAGGCCTACCTGGAGGGCCGGGTGGCGCTGGAACTGGTGCCGCAGGGCACGCTGGCGGAGCGGATCCGCGCCGGCGGCGCCGGCATCCCGGCCTTCTACACCCCCACCGGCTACGGCACCGAGCTTGCCGAGGGCAAGAAGATCGAGGAATTCGACGGCCGCCCCTACGTGCAGGAGCGCTGGCTGAAGGCGGATTTCGCGCTGGTGAAGGCGGAGCTGGGCGACATCCACGGCAACCTCACCTACCGCCACGCCGGGCGCAACTTCGGCCCGCTGATGTGCATGGCCGCGGCGCGCACGCTGGTGCAGGTGTCGCGCATCGTGCCGCTGGGCGGGATCGACCCGGAACACGTGGTGACCCCGGGCATCTTCGTCGACCGTGTGGTCGAGGTGCCGGACCCCGCGCAGGAAGAACTTCTCATCAGAGCCGGAGCGAGCTACGCATGAGCGCCGCCATCGACACCCGCGAAGACATCAAGCTCTCCAACGCCCAGATCGCCTGGCGCGCGGCGCAGGACATCGCCGACGGCGCCTACGTGAACCTCGGCATCGGTTTCCCCGAGATGGTGGCGCGCTACCAGCCGCCGGGCCGCCAGGCCATCTTCCACACCGAGAACGGCATCCTGGACTTCGGCGAGGCCCCGCCCGAGGGCGCGGAGGACTGGGACCTGATCAACGCCGGCAAGAAGGCGGTGACGCTGAAGCCCGGCGCCGCGTTCTTCCACCACGCCGACAGTTTCGCCATGGTGCGCGGCGGGCATCTGGACGTGGCCATCCTCGGCGCCTATCAGGTGGCCCAGACCGGCGATCTCGCGAACTGGCGGGTCGGCTCGAAGGGCGTGCCGGCGGTGGGCGGCGCGATGGACCTCGTGCACGGGGCGAAGGATGTCTTCGTCATCACCGAGCACGTCACCCGCAAGGGCGAGCCGAAGCTGGTCGAGCGTTGCAGCTTCCCGCTCACCGGCGTGGGCTGCGTCACCCGGGTCTACACCAGCCATGCGGTGATCCGGATCGAGAATGGCCGCTTCGTGCTGCAGGAAATGCTGCCGGGCATGAGCGTGGCCGAACTGCAGGCGATGACCGGCGCGGAGCTGCTCATCGACGGGCCGGTGGCCGAACTGGCCGTGCCGGCGCTTTGAGGACGAGAACATGACCGAAGCCTATATCTGCGACTACATCCGCACCCCGATCGGCCGTTTCGGCGGCGCGCTCTCCGCGGTGCGGGCCGATGATCTCGGCGCGATCCCGCTCAAGGCGCTGATGGCGCGCAACGCGGGCGTGGACTGGGAGGCCGTCGACGACGTGATCTTCGGCTGCGCCAACCAGGCCGGCGAGGACAACCGCAACGTCGCCCGCATGTCCGCCCTGCTGGCGGGCCTGCCGGTGAGCGTGCCGGGCACCACGATGAACCGGCTCTGCGGCTCGGGCATGGACGCGATCCTGGCCGCGGCACGCGCCATCAAGGCCGGCGAGGCCGATCTGATGATCGCCGGCGGCGTGGAGAGCATGAGCCGCGCGCCCTTCGTGATGCCCAAGGCCACCTCGGCCTTCTCCCGGCAGGCGGAGATCTATGACACCACCATCGGCTGGCGCTTCGTGAACCCGGTGATGAAGGCGCAGTACGGCATCGATTCGATGCCCGAGACCGGCGAGAACGTGGCGGAGGACTTCTCCGTCAGCCGCGAGGACCAGGACGCCTTCGCCCTGCGCTCGCAGGAGCGGGCGGCCGCGGCACAGGCCAACGGCCGGCTGGCGCGCGAGATCACCCCGGTGACCATCCCGCAGCGCAAGGGCGACCCGGTCGTCGTGGCGGCCGACGAGCACCCGCGCGCCACCTCGATGGAGGCGCTGGCCAGGCTCGGCACCCCGTTCCGCAAGGGCGGGACCGTGACCGCGGGCAATGCCAGCGGCGTGAACGACGGCGCCGCGGCGCTCATCATCGCCTCGGAAGCGGCGGTGAAGGCGCATGGCCTCACCCCGCTGGCGAAGGTGCTGGGCGGGGCGGCCGCCGGCGTGCCGCCGCGCATCATGGGCATCGGCCCGATCGCGGCCTCGCGCAAGCTGATGGCGCGGCTCGGCCTCACTGCCGAGGCGTTCGACGTGATCGAGCTGAACGAGGCCTTCGCCAGCCAGGGCCTGGCGACGCTGCGCGCGCTCGGCATCGCCGACGACGACCCGCGGGTGAACCCGAATGGCGGCGCCATCGCGCTCGGCCATCCGCTGGGCATGTCGGGGGCGCGCATCTCCGGGTCCGCGGCGCTGGAACTGGTGTCCGGCGGCGGCAGCAAGGCCCTCGCGACCATGTGCATCGGCGTGGGCCAGGGCATCGCCATCGCGCTCGAACGCGTCTGATCCCCTCCGTGCCCCGGCCTGCCGCCGGGGCACGCCACCCGCCACGCCCTCCGGCAGGCGAGCCCGTCGCTGACCTTCGCGGAGTCCGGCCGCATGGTCCCTCTGCCCCGGGGGGGATGGCCCGCCCGGACAGGGTGGGCGGACGGCAGGTCGCCCCGGGACGCCCGCGCAGGGGCGGCGGTTCGCAGCGGAGGCTCCGGGCCCGGGAGACACCCGCCCGCTGCGGAAAATCCGCGCCGGCGCAGGGCTGCGTACCTCGGAAACCCACCCGACATGAGGGCAACGCCGCGAGAGCGCCGGCGCTGCGAAGGCAGCGCCCGGCCGGATGCGGGGGCGTCAGGTCACCAGGTCGAGCGCGCGGTAGAGCTGGGTCATCGCGGTGATGCCGATGTCCTTCAGCGGGCGCCGGGGCAGGGCGGGGGCCGGGTCGTTGGGAACCGGCAGGTCGGCCGGGCTGCCGCCGGCGGCGATGGTCTCGCCGATCAGCCGGCCATAGGCTGTCGCCATGGCCACGCCGCGGCCGCAATAGCCGTGGGCGGTCCACAGCCCCTCCGCCGGCCGGTCCACATGGGGCAGGAAGTCCCTGGTCATGCACACCCGCCCGGACCAGCGGAACCCGATCCCCACCCCTTCGAGCTGCGGGTAGACCGAGAGCATGGCGCGCTGCACATGGGCGAAATCGCGCTCCCGCAGCGGCCCGCCCAGCGTGCCGCGCGTGCCGAACAGCACCCGGCCCTCCGGCGTCTTGTGCCAGTAGTAGAGCACGCGGCGGCTGTCGGACACCGCCTCCTCGCCGGGCAGGATGCTGCGCGCCACCTCCGGGCTCAGCACGTCGGTTGCCACGATGTTGGTGTGGATGGTCACCCCCGAGCGCGCCACCGAGGGGGTGAGCGTGCCGGTGTAGGCGTTGGTCGCCACGATCACGCAGCGCGCGCGCACCACGCCGCGCGGGGTGTCGAGGCGCCAGCCCGCGCCCTCTTCGCGATAGGCGGTGACCGGCGTGCCGCCGTGCACCGCCGCCCCGAGCGAGAGCGCCCCGCGCGCCAGCCCGCGGGCATAGCCCAGCGGGTTCAGCGAGGCGCCGGCATGGTCGATCATGCCGCCGATGTAGTGCTGCGAGCCGAGCCGGCGGGCGAGGCCGGCGCGGTCGAGCATCTCCAGCCCGCCGATGCCGTCCGCGCTCCAGGTGCGCTGGCGCTCTTCCGTCCGGCGCAGGCCGGCGGCGTTGTGCGCGGGCAGGATCCAGCCGGTGCGCATCAGGTCGCAGGCGATGCCGAACTCCGACACATGGTCGTAGACCGCGTCGGTCACGGTGTCGCCGAAGGCGGCCATCGCGCCGCCGCGCGCCTTGCCGAAGGTCTTCACCAGGGCCGAGCGCGAGCTCTTGAACCCGCGGATCACCGCGCCGGAATTGCGCCCGGAGCCGCCCCAGCCGGGATAGCCCGCGTCCAGCACCCGGACATCGCGCCCGGCGCGCGCCAGCGCGATGGCGGCGGTGAGCCCGGTGTAGCCCGCGCCGATCACCGCCACATCGCAGACCGCGTCGCCGGCAAGCGGGGTGGAGAGGTCCGCTTCCCGCGCCGTGGCGGACCAGAGGGTGGGAAAGCGGGTGATGCAATCGTCGGCGGCGGTCATGTCGCGGGTCCCGTGGTGGTCTCCGGGGCGGCGAGCCTGTGCAGCCGGAGGGTGGTGGAATAGTGGTAGTCCAGCTCCGCGCGCGCGGTGGCCGCGTCGCGGCGGCGCAGGGCCTCGAAGATCCGGCAATGGTCGGCATAGGCGCCCGGCGGGCCGGAATCGACGTCGATCTCGTTCGAGCGGATCAGCCGCACGCGGTTCAGGATCACCTCCAGTTCGCGCAGCAGCGCCGGGTTCCGCCCGATCCGCGCCAGGCCGAGGTGGAACACCGAATCGAGCTCGGAGAACTCGCCCCGGCTCGCGGTGCGCAGCGCGCCCGCCTGCTGGTCGAGCACGGCGGCGATGCGGGCGAGGTCCTCCTCCCCGGCCTGGGCGCAGGCGAGGTCCACCGCCAGGTGCTCCAGCGCCGCGCGGATGCGGTAGGTCACCAGGATCTCGGGGAAACTGTAGGCGCGGATGGCGTATTTCCGGCCCAGCCGCTCCACCAGCCCCTCCAGCTCCAGCCGCTTCAGCGCCTCGCGCGCCGGCAGGCGGCTGGCGCCGAACCAGCCGGCCACCTCGTCCTCGCGCAGGGGCGTGCCCATGCGGAAGTCATGCCCCAGGATCCGCGCCTTGAGACCTTCGTAGACGGCGTCGCCGCGGGTCTGCCCTTCGGGTGTCACGCTGGCGGCGGGGGACGGGCTGTTGCGTTCCATGATCCTGCTTTCGGCCGGGTTTCCCTTTTCGGTATACTTAATCGCATGTTGCCTCAATGAGGAAGTGCCACGCCGCGCAATTTCCCCGATATGGCCGCGATTCGGATCGCGCCGTGCACACAAGCGCCCATATTTGCGTCAGTGCTGCGCAAATCCATGCCACGGTCAGTACTGCTGTGGCCTTTTTGGGGGTGCAGGCGAAATAATCGTTGCGTCACGCACGGGCTTGATGTGCTTTCAGTATACGGAAATGGATCGCGGCCCCGCGCCGCAGCCTTCACGGAGATCGAAGATGAGCACCGCGCGTCAGATGAGCCTGGGCCTGTCCATGCGCTATCATGGCTACCACGTGGCGGCCTGGCGGCATCCGGACTACGTGCCGGGCTGCAATGTCGACTTTTCCGCCTACCGCGACGTCGCCCGGCACGCGGAGGCCGAGAAGCTCGACATGATCTTCTTCGCCGACGGCGTGGCCGTGCGCGGAACCGACACGCCGGAGGGCGCGCTGTCGCATGACATGAAGAACGCGGAGCTGGAGCCGCTCACGCTGCTCTCGGCCATTGCCGCGTGCACCTCCGACATCGGCCTCGTGGCCACCGCCTCGACCACCTACAACGAGCCCTATCACGTGGCGCGCAAATACGCCTCGCTGGACCATATCTCCGGCGGACGGGCGGGGTGGAACGTGGTCACCTCCTGGTCGGACCAGGAGGCGCTGAACTTCAACCGCACCGAGAACCTGGCCCGGGAGGAGCGCTACGCCCGCGCCGCGGAATTCGTCGACGTGGTCAAGGGCCTCTGGCGCAGCTGGGAGGCGGACGCCTTCACCCATGACAAGGCCGGCGGCCAGTTCTACGACCCCGCGAAGCTGCACGTGCTCAACCACAAGGGGCCGTTCTTCCAGGTGCGCGGGCCGCTGAATTCCTGCCGGACGCCGCAGGGCGAACCGGTGATCGTGCAGGCCGGGGCGTCCAACCAGGGCCGCGACATCGCCGCGCGCCACGCGCATGTGGTCTACTCCGTCTCGCAGACCGTGGAGCACGCGCGGGAGTTCTACGCCGACCTGAAGGCGCGCGCCGCCGGCATGGGCCGCACCGGCGCCGCGCCGCTGATCATGCCGGGCATCACCCTCTACGTCGGGGCCACGCAGGAGGAGGCGCAGGCGAAGTTCGACACCCTGCAGGCGCTGATCGACCCGCTGGCCGGGCTGGCGCTGCTCTACACCTTCTGCGGCGACCTCTCGGGCCATGACGTGGACGGGCCCGTGCCCTTCGACGCGCTGCCGCAGGGCGGGATCATCTCCATCGGCGCAGGGCTGCTGGCGGAGGCGAAGGCGGGGAACCTCACCATCCGCCAGCTTTACGAGCGCGTGGCCGCCGGCTTCACCGGGCGCTTCCTGATCGGCACGCCGGAGAGCATCGTGGACGACATGCAGATGTGGTTCGAGACCGGCGCCGCCGACGGGTTCAACATCTGCCCGCCGATGCTGGCGCAGGGCATGCAGGACATGAGCGACTACATCCTGCCCGAGCTGCGCCGCCGCGGCCTGTTCCGCACCGATTACCCGGGCACAACCCTGCGCGAGACGCTGGGCCTGGCCTGACTGCCCGGCCGGCGCCGGCGGCTGTCCGGCGCACCGGCCCCATGACAAAGCAACAGGGAATCTCGACATGGAACGGACTTTCGATCTAGACCGCCGGACCCTTTTCAAGGGCATCGGTGCCGTGGCCTCGCTGGGCGCGTTCGGCCTCTCCACCCGCGCGGCGCTGGCGCAGACCACGACGCTGCGCGCCGCCATCACCGGCTACAACGTGATCAACACGCTGGACCCGGCCAAGGCCTCGCTCATCCCGGAATTCTACGTGATCTGGTCGGTGTTCAACGGGCTGCTGGCCTTCGACGAGACCATGAAGATCGTGCCGGACCTGGCCGAGAGCTACCACGCGCTGGAGGATGGCGGGCTGGAGTTCCGGCTGCGCGAGGGGGTCACGTTCCACGACGGCTCCGCGCTCACCTCCGAGGATGTGAAATTCTCCATCGAGCGGCTGCTGGACCCCGACACCGCCTCGCCCAATGCCGGAAAGGTGGGGCAGGTGGACCGGGTGGAGGTGGTCGACCCACTCACGCTGCGCATCTACACGAAGGAGCCCTTCGCGCCGCTGCTCACCTTCCTCACCAATGCGCGCACGGGCACGCAGATCGTCTCGAAAAGTGCCTTCGAGGCGATGGGCGCCGAAGCTTTCGGCCGCGCCCCGGTGGGCACCGGCCCCTACAAGATCGCCTCCTGGGACAGTGGCACCGGCCTGAAGCTCACCGCGCATGACGGGTATTTCGGCGGCCCGGGCAGCTTCACCGATGTGGAGGTTCCGCTGATCACCGAGGAGGCCAGCGGCGTGACCGCGCTGAAGGGCGGCCAGATCGACATGACCTCCACCGCGCCGGCCGCGGACGTGGAGCAGCTGATGAAGGACCCCACCATCCAGGTGGCGCGCCAGCCGGGGCTGAACACGCGGTTCATCTCGCTCAACCTCACGAAGCCGCCGTTCGACGACGTGCATTTCCGCCGCGCCGTCTCCATGGCCTTCCAGCGCGAGGCCATGGTCAAGGCGGTGATCTTCGGCGAGGGCGTGCCGGGCAACGGCGTGATCCCGCCGCTGCTGGGCGATTACCACAATCCGGCGCCGCGCGACGTGACCAGCTTCAACCCGGAGGCGGCGAAGGCCGAGCTCGCGCAGTCGAAATACGCCGCCGACGCGCATCCCGTCACCGTGGTGACCTGGGGCGGCGGCTGGTGGAAGCGCATGGCGGAGATCTTCGCCGCCCAGGTGAACCAGGTGCTGGGCACGTCGTTCACCGTGGAGGTGACGGATTCCAACGCCGCCTATTCGCGCCAGAAATCGGGGGATTTCACCGCCTCGGTCTGGGGCTGGCTGGGCATGGTGGACCCGGACGAGTACATGGGCGACATCTTCCACACCGACGGCTGGCGGAACTTCGGCCGCTATTCCAACCCGGAAGCCGACGCGCTGATCGAGGCCGGCCGGGCCGAGATGGACCCCGCCCGCCGCGCGGAGATCTACCGCGAGGTCGAGACCATGGTGCTGGCGGACGCCCCGGTGGTGCCCTGCTTCTTCTCCAACATCCACAACCTGCTGCGCGCCGATCTTCAGGGGTTCCGACAGAAGCCCTATTCGAATTTCGGCGACCAGTTCCACGACATGCACATGGGCTGATCCCGGCGCATGACCGACGGCTCCCTCCAGACCACGGCCCCCCGGCGCGCGCAGCGCCGGTGGGGCCCCTTTCTCGGCTATCTCGCGAAGCGCTTCGCGGGGGCGCTCGGGGTGATGCTGGCCGGCACGGCGGCGGTGTACTTCACCATGGCTGCCGCGCCGGGCGACCCCGCGCTGGCGGCGCTGGGGGAGCAGGCCACGCCGCAGGCCATCGCCGCCTTCCGGGCCGCGAACGGGCTCGACCTTCCGCTGGTCCAGCAGTACCTCTCCTGGCTTGCCGGCATGGTGCAGGGCGACTTCGGCCTGTCGCTCGCCGTGGCGCGCGGGCAGGAGGTGAGCGGGCTGCTGGCCGCGAAACTGCCCGTCACGGTGTTCATCGGGCTCTACGCGCTCACCATCGCCGTGGCGATCTCGCTGGTGCTGGGCACGCTGGCCGCCGTGCGGCGCGGCCGGTCGGCCGACACGATCGCCACCTCCCTCGCGGTGTTCGGCATCTCGATGCCGGATTTCTGGATGAGCTACATCCTGATCTTCGTGCTGGCGCTCGGGCTGGGGCTGTTTCCGGCCTACGGCTATGTCTCGCCCGCCGACGGGCTGCTCGGCGCGCTGCACGCGGGTTTCCTGCCGGCGCTCGCCATCGCCGCGCCGATGGCCGCGGTTTTCGCGCGCACGCTGCGCGCGGTGCTGATCGAGGCGATGCACCGGCCCCATGTGACCGCCGCGCGCAGCTACGGGCTGTCGCGCGGGTTCATCTTCCTCAATTTCGTGCTGCGCAACGCCCTGGTGCCCTATCTCACCGTGGTGGGGCTGCAGATCCGCTACATTCTCGGAGGCGTGGTGGTGGTCGAGCGCATCTTCGGCATTCCCGGCGTCGGGTCCTTCATGGTCGACGGCGCCTTCGCGCGCGACTACACGGTGCTGCAGGCCTGCACGGTGGTGTTCCTCGCCATCGTGCTGGTGGTGAACATGGCCACGGACCTGCTCTGCGCCTGGCTCGACCCCAGGCGGTCGATGTGAGGGGGGCGGCACGATGACATCCCTCCGCCGCTTCCTGCGCAACAAGACCGGCGCCGCCGGGCTGCTGATCACCCTCCTGGTTCTGCTGGCGGTGGCCGCGGGCCCCGCGCTCATCCCCTACGGCCCGGAGGAGATGGACTTCATGGCCACCCTCGCCCCGCCCAGCCGGGCGCATCCCTTCGGCACCGACAGTTTCGGCCGCGACGTGCTGGTCCGCGTGCTGGAGGGCGCGCGGGTGTCGCTGCTGATCTCGGTGCTCTCCATCTCCATCGCCGCCTCGGCGGGATGCCTGATCGGGGTGAGCTCGGGCTATCACGGCGGCTGGGTGGACGCGGTGCTCATGCGGGTGTCCGACCTGCTGTTCGCCTTCCCCAGCTTCATCCTGGCGATGCTGCTGATGGTGTTGTTCGGCTTCTCCACCCTCAACATCGTGCTGGCCATCGCGCTGGTCTACCTGCCGATCTTCGCCCGGATCTCGCGCAATTCCACCCTGCTGATCCGCGATGACCCCTTCGTGCAGGCCGCACGCCTGATGGGGCGCCGGCCGCTGGCCATCATGGCGCGCGAGATCCTGCCCAACATCTCCGCGCCCATCATGGTGCAGGCCAGCGTGGGGCTGGCCTTCGCCATCATCCTGGAAGCCGGGCTCTCCTTCATCGGGCTCGGCGTGCAGCCGCCCACCCCCTCGCTCGGCGGCATCATGGCCGACGGGCGGGAGTATTTCTCCCGCGCGCCCTGGGTGCTGACGATGAGCGGCGTGGCGATTTCCGTCGCGCTGCTGGGCATCAACCTGCTGGGCGACGGGCTGCGGGACTTCACCGACCCCCGCCTGCGCGACAGGAGCTGAGCCATGACCGCCCCCCTCGTGGACATCCGCGGCCTCACCCTCACCTTCGGCGGCGACAGCGCAACCCCGGTGCTGCACGGCGTGGACCTGCAGGTGGCGCGCGGCGAGATCCTCGGCGTGATCGGGGAATCGGGCTCGGGCAAGACGATGACCGGCATGGCGCTGCTGCGCCTGCTGCCCGGCACCGCGACAGTGGCCGCCGAGGCGATGACCTTCGACGGCATCGCGCTGCCCGGGCTGGATGAGCTGCAGTTCGGCGCCCTGCGCGGGGTCCGGCTCGCCATGGTGTTCCAGGACCCGGTGGGGGCCTTCAACCCCTCGAAGCGCGTCGGCTGGCACTTCCACCACATCCTGCGCCGGCGGGGAGAGACGCGGCGCGCGGCCAACCGCGCCCGCGCCGTGTCCCTGCTTGGCGAGGTGGGCATCCGGCGCCCGGAGGAGACCTTCGACCTCTACCCGCACCAGCTCTCCGGCGGCATGTTGCAGCGCGCCCTGATCGCGCTGGTGCTGGCGCTGGAGCCGGATCTCGTGGTGGCCGACGAGCCCACCTCCAACCTCGACAAGCTGGTCGAGCACCAGATCCTCACGCTGTTTCGCGAGATGCAGCAGCGGCTTCGCGCCGGCATGATCTTCGTCACCCATGACATGGCGGTGGCCGCCGCGCTGTGTGACCGGATCGCGGTGATGCGGCAGGGCGTCGTGGTGGAGACCGGCACGGCGGGGCAGATCTTCGCCGCGCCGCAGCACGCCTACACCCGGTTGCTGATCGACACCGCCCGCAGGCTCTCGGAGGGCCCGGCGAAGCGCGCACAGCCGGAGCCGGAGGCCGGCTCCGTGCCGCTGATGCGTGTCAGCGGGCTCGACGTCACCTTCCCCTCCGCGGGCGGGCGCGGGGCCTTCCGGGCGCTCGACGGCATCACCCTCGACATCCGCCGCGGCGAGGTGCTGGGCCTGGTCGGGGAAAGCGGTTCGGGCAAGACCACGCTGGGCCGCACCCTGCTGCGGCTTCTGGAACCCTCCGCCGGCAGCCTGCTCTACAAGGGGCGGGACATCGCCCACACCCCCGAGGCGCGCCTGCGCGGCATCCGCCGCGAGCTGCAGATGGTGTTCCAGGACCCCGGCGGCTCCTTCAACCCGCGCAAGCCGATGCACGCCTCGCTCGCCGATGCGCTGAGGGCCACGGGCCTGCGCGACCGGGCGGCCATCGCCAGCCGCATCTCCGGGCTGATGCAGCGCGTCGGCCTCACCGACCGGCACGCCGCCCGCTATCCGCATGAGCTCTCCGGCGGCCAGCTCCAGCGCGTCGCCATCGCCCGGGCCCTGGCGCTGGAGCCGGAGCTGATCGTGGCGGACGAGCCGGTGTCCAAGCTCGACGTCTCGGTGCGCGCCGGGGTGCTCGACCTGTTCCGCGACATCCAGGCCGAAACCGGGCTGGCCATGGTGTTCATCACCCATGATCTGGAGGTCGCGCGCTACCTGTGTGACCGCATCGGCGTGCTCCGCCACGGCAGGCTGCTCGAACTTGGCCCCACCGGGCGCATCTTCGCGGACCCGCAGCACACCTACACGAAAACCCTGCTCGCCACGCTCGATTACACCATGAGCGGCAAGCACTTCGGCGCCGGCGGCTACGGGCCTGACGGCCGCGCCTGACCGGCACGCCCCGGCCGCCGACCCGCCGGCCGGGCGGGCTTTCCCGACATGAGCGGGAGCGCCGTCCGCCCACCGCACACGGCCCGTGGCAGGCCGTGTCCGAATCGCGAACGGGATTCATGGGCGGTTAAGCCGGTTCCTGTAGCCATCCTGTCTTGCGCAGGCCGCGTCTTTGCGGATGACGCTCCCGCGGCACGAACGGCGGAGGCCCTGCGCAGCATGTGACCGGTCCAAAGCAGGAGACCTTGATGATCAGCTTTCTGGGGAAAAGCATTGCCCGGCGGCTCTACGTCCTGATCGGCATCTTTGCCATAGGGTTCGCGGGGATCGTCGGATATCAGCTCCTGACACTTCGGGACAACCTCGACAGTTTCAAGCGCAGCGAGCTGGTCAGCGTGGTCGGCGCCGCGCGCAGCATCGTGGAGGATCATTACAACCGCTCCCAGGCCGGGGAATTCCCGGAGGAGGAGGCCAGGAGCAGGGCGCTCTCCGTGCTGCGCGGCCTGCGTTACCAGGACGGCGGCTATGTCTTCGTGGACAGTTTCGACATGGTGCTGCTCATGCACCCCACGAAGCCGGACAAGGAAGGCAGCGACCGTTCGGTGGAGAAGGACGGCCGCGGCAAGTTGTTCATGAAGCAGCTGATTTCCGAGACCCGCGCCAACGGCTCGACCTTCGTGGACTACTATTTCAAGGATCCCGACGGCGGCTGGTTCGAGAAGCTCTCCTATGCCGAGGCCTTCCGCCCCTGGGGCTGGACCATCGCCTCGGGCGTGCTGCTCACCAGTGTCACTGCCATCTTCATCAATGCCGCCCTGGTCAGCGGCCTCGTCACCCTGGGAATCATCGTGGTGATGCTGATGCTCGGCGTCATCGTCGCCCGGTCGATCACCCGGCCGATGTCGCGGCTGAATGCCGACATGCTGGCCATCGCGGGTGGAGATTTCGACGTCACCCTGCAGGGGCAGCAGCGAAAGGACGAGATCGGCGGCATGACCCGCGCCGTGGAGGTGTTCCGCGAGAACGGCCTGAAGGTGGCCCGGCTCACCGAGGCCGAGGCCGCCCGGGCCGTGGCGGACCGGGAGGCACGGGCCAGCATGATGGCCGAGTTGCAGCGCGCCTTCGGCGACGTGGTCGGCAGTGCCGCTTCGGGCGACTTCCACCGCCGGGTGACCGCGACCTTCCCGGATGCCGAGCTGAACGGCCTGGCCAGCGGCGTGAACAGCCTGGTGGAAACCGTGGAGCGCGGTCTCACGGAAACCGGCAACGTGCTCTCCGCCCTCGCGAACACCGACCTCACCCACCGTGTGGAGGGCAAGTACGAGGGCGATTTCGCCAAGCTGCGCGACGACACCAACAAGGTGGCGGACCGGATGACCGACATCGTGGTGCAGTTGCGCCGCACCTCCGGCGCACTGCGCTCGGCCACCGGGGAGATCCTGCTCGGCTCCCACGACCTCTCCGATCGCAGCTCGCGCCAGGCCGCGACCATCGAGGAAACCTCCGCCGCCATGCAGGAACTGGCCTCCACCGTGGTCGCCAACGCCAAGAAGGCCGAGGAGGCAAGCGTGAACGCGGGCAGTGTCTCGCGCGCGGCGGAGGAGGGCGGCCGGGTGATGGCCGAGGCGACCACCGCGATGCAGCGGATCCGCAGTTCCTCGGACAAGATCTCCAGCATCATCGGCATGATCGACGACATCGCCTTCCAGACCAACCTGCTCGCGCTCAACGCCTCCGTCGAGGCGGCGCGGGCCGGCGAGGCGGGCAAGGGCTTCGCGGTCGTGGCCGTTGAGGTGCGCCGCCTCGCCCAGAGCGCCGCCGAGGCCTCGGCCGAGGTGAAGGCGCTGGTCGAGCAGAGCGCTGCGGAAGTCGGCGACGGCTCCCGTCTCGTCGCCGATGCGGCGGAGCGGCTGGAAGCCATGCTCTCCTCGGCCCGCGAGAACCGGACCCTGCTCGACAGCATCGCCGAGGCGAGCCGCGAGCAGGCCTCCTCCATCCGCGAGGTCGACAGTGCCGTGCGCCAGATGGACGAGATGACCCAGCACAATGCGTCGCTCGTCGAGGAAACCAATGCCGCCATCCAGAAAACCGAAGTCCAGGCCCGCGAGCTGGATGTACTGGTGGATGTCTTCCGGGTGAATGACAGTTCCGTCGCACCGGTCAGGACGAAACCGGTGGCCGCCGCGAAACCCGCGAAGCCCGCCGCGCCGGCAGCCCCTGCAAAGCCCGCGGCCGCGGCCCCGGCCGCGAAGGTCCCCAATCACGCCCCGGCGCGCAGGGTCGGGAACCTCGCGGTGAAGCCGCAGGAGGAAAGCTGGGAGGGGTTCTGACCCGTGGCGCCGGTGCAGCTGTCAGGCGATCAGCCGGTCGATGATGCATTGGCGCACGGCGTCGAGATGACGGCAGACGGCGGCCTCGGCCGCCGCCTTGTCTCCGCCGCGCAGCGCGTCCACGATGGCGAGATGTTCGCGGCAGGTGTCCTCGAACCGTTCGGGAACATTCTTGAGATCGAAGATCTGGGTCTGCAGGCGCAGGTTCATCACGATGGCGCGGAGTTGCCGGTTGCCCGCCACCTCGGACATCGTGCCATGCAAGGCCTCGTCGACCGCGCGTATCTCTGCGCGGGTGGCCGGGGTGCCCTGGCGATGGGCGTCGAGCATGGTGCGCAGCCGGGCTTCGATCCCGTCCAGCCGCTCGGGGGGCACGCGCCCGGCGGAGAGCCGGGCCGCCTCGCCTTCGAGCAGCCGGCGGATCGCCAGCGTCTCCATGTAGCGGGTGATGTCCATGGTCATGACGCGCAACAGCCGGGGGCCTTCGCGCACCACGATCCCGTCGCCCTCCAGCATCAGCAGCGCATCGCGCAACGGGGTGCGCGACATGCCCAGCTCCGCCGCGAGCCGTCGCTCCTGGATCACGGTTCCCGCGGGCAGGGAGCCCTCCAGAACCCGTTCCATGATCCGGTCGTAGGCCTGTTCCGAGAGCCGTCTGTCGAGCTGAACCTGCATGTCGCCTCCTTCCGCGCCGGCCGACGCCTGCTCGCGTGGCGCCCGGTTCGTCCTGACTACACCAGTTCGCCCCGCAATGGCGACCGCGCAACGCCGCCGGTCAGCCGGCCACCGGCCCCAGCAGCAGCATCGCCACCGGCACGGCCACCAGCGCCACCGCGGTCTGGAAGGAAATGATCGCCGCCATGAGCGGCGCGTTGCCGCCCAGTTGCCGCGCCATCACGTAGGAGGACGAGGCCGTGGGCAGGGCCTGGAACATCACCGCCACCAGCGCCGCCTGGCCGTGCAAGCCCCAGAGCCGGCAGAACACCACCGTCGCCAGCGGCAACAGTGCGAATTTTGCCGCGGAGGCGAGCAGGGCCGGGCGCAGCCCGCCGCCAAGCACCCGCAGGTCCATTGCCGCGCCCACACAGAGCAGGCCGAGCGGCAGCGCCGCACTCCCCAGCGCCTTCAGGGCGCCGTCGATACCGGGCGGAAGGCCGAGCCCGGTGAGGCGCAGGCCCAGCCCGGCGGCGCAACCGAGGATGAGCGGGTTGCACATGATGCCCCGCGCCAGCCCGCGCAGGCCGGGCCGCACCGGCCCGCTGCGCGCGAAGACACCGGCGCACAGGATGTTCACGGTCGGCACGATTGCCGCATTCGCAACGGCGGCCATCGCGATTCCCGGCACGCCGAACAACCCGGCGGCGATGGTCACGCCCACATAGTTGTTGAACCGCACGCTGCCCTGGAAGACCGAGGTGAAGCTCGGCCCGTCCAGCCCGAGGAACCGTTCCGCGCAGAGCACGATGGCGGCCGCGACCAGCGTGGCGCAGATCAGCGTGAGCGCCATGGCCAGCACCGGAACGCCGGAGAGATCTGCCGTGGCGAGCCCATGGGTGAACAGCGCGGGCAGCAGCACGAAATAGCTCAGCCGCTCGGCCGGCGCCCAGAACGGGCCCGGCAGGAAACCGCTGCGCCGCAGCCACAGGCCAAGCCCGATCAGCAGCACGATGGGAGCCAGCGCGAGCAGGATCATGCCGGTCATGATGCGGGCTCGCGGCGGCGGGCGGACGAGCGGCGGGGCATGGGGTGGGATCCTCCGTCACGAAACTGTGACCTCGGTGATAGGCCGAAAGTTCGTGAAAGAAAAATGCGGAATTATCACCCGAGAGGTGAGGAATTCTCGTCAGTGGCGCAGGGTCTCCACCAGGGCGGCGGAGAACCGCGCCCGGCCGCTGTCCTCGCGCTCCAGCAGCCCCATGCGGCGGGTGAGCTGCGGCGTGCCGAAGGGCATCCGGGTCAGCGGCGGGCTCCGCTCGAAATCGGCCTCGTCCATCGGCACGATGGCCACGCCCAGCCCGTTCGCGGCCATGTGCAGCAGGGCCTCCTGGCTGTCGATTTCCATGAGATCGGTGACGGCGATGCCTTGCCGGCGCAGTTCCGCGTCGATCAGCCGGCCCGCCCAGGCGCGCTTGTCGAAGCGCAGGAAGGGCTCGGTGGTGAGCAGGCTGCGCGGGTCGCGGCCCGCCAGTGCCGGTGCCGCGACCACCCAGAACCCGTGCCCGTAGGCCGGGGTGAAGCGCAGGCCCCGCGGCCAGGGCGGCACCGGTTCCGTGGTGATGGCGGCGTCCAGGTCGCCGTCGTCGATGCGCCGGGCCAGCTCGGCCGACATGCCCGAGGCCACCGAGATGCGCAGCCGCGGATGCTCGCGGCGCAGCCTGGCGAGCGCATCGGGCAGGGGGCCGGCGAGGGCGGTCTGCACCGCCCCGAGACGCAGTTGGCCGACCAGGTCGGGGCCGCGTGACAGCGCCTCGGCGATCCCGTCCCAGGCCGCGAGAATGTCCTCCGCGCGCGCCAGTGCCTCGCGTCCGGCCTCGGTGAGGCGCACGCTGCGCCGGCTGCGATCGAACAGCGCCACGCCGAATTCGGCCTCCAGCAGCTTCACGTGCAGGCTCACGGCCGAGGGGGTGAGGCCCAGCGTCTCGGCGGCCCGGGCGAAGGAGCCGTGGCGGGAGATGGCGACGAGGCTCCGGAGGGCGCGCAGGCTCATGGGGTCTCCCCTCCGCCGGGACTGGCGGCGCCCGAGCATGCCCGTGGCCGGGCCCCTCCCGCAAGCCCGGCGCCGGGCGGGGCGGAGTGTTGACAGAATCGAAATTTCAAAGTTACTGACCAGTAAGTAACAAAAATATCGGGAGGAAAGAAGATGACCCGCAAGCATGTGTTTGCCGCGGCAGGCGTGCTCGCCGCCCTGGCTGCGGCCGGCCCGGCGCTGGCCGAGTGGAAGCCGGACCGGCCGATCAACATCATCGTGCCCTGGTCTGCCGGCGGCTCTACCGACCAGGTGACGCGCGTGGTCGCGCCCATTCTGGAGGAGGCGCTCGGCACCCCGGTGGTGGTGGTGAACCAGCCCGGCGCCTCCGGGTCCATCGGCACCAAGGCCGCGCTGGACGCCCCGCGCGACGGCTACACCTGGACAGCCAACGCCATCGCCAACAATGCCACCTACGCGGTGACCGGCCTGCTCGAGAACACCTCGATCGACGATTACCGGATCTACCTTCACGTCGCGAACGTGCCGGTGGTGAGCGTGAACGCCGATGCCGCCGAGCAGGATTTCGCCGCGCTGCTGGAGAAGATCCGCGGTGGCGGCATCACGGTGGGCACGGCCGGGGTGAACTCCTCCGGCGGCATGGCGCTGGCGGCGCTGCACGAGGCGGCGGGCGACCCGTTCAACGCCCGCATGGTCACCTATGACGGCGGCAACCCGGCGGTGATCGCGGCGGCGAGCGGCGAGGTGGAGGCCACCACCCAGCTTGCGGTGGAGCAGGCCGAGATGATCCGCGGCGGCCGCATCCGCCCGCTCGCAGTGCTCTCGGACAAGGCGCTGGAGATCGAGGGGCTGGACCCGATTCCGCCGATCACCCAGTGGCTGCCGGACATGCATGTGGCGGCGGATTACTTCGGGGTGTTCATCCCCGCCGGCGCGCCGCAGGAGGTCTATGACGCCGTCGACAAGGTGTGGCAGGAGAAGGTGATGACCTCTCCCGAGCTGAAGAAATACGCCACGGAGCGCGGGGCGGTCTTCGCGCCGGCCTATGGCGCGGCGGCGCGGGACCAGGCGATGCCGGTCGTCGTGTCGGAGGCCTGTGGCCGCGTGACGCGCGGCGAGGCGGTGATCGACCCGAAGGAGATCGGCATCGACTGCCCCTCCGGCTGACCGGACGCCTCTTCCGACACCTGACAGACCGGGCGCCGCCTGCGTGCACACTGCGCGGAGCGGGCGGCGCCGACCCCCGGCAAAGCGGAGAAATCCATGTCCCCCAAAGCGCAACGCGCCGACCGCCTCACCGCCGCCGTGCTTCTCGCGCTCGGTCTGGCCTTCCTGGCCGGCGGCGCCATGATGGACCGTCTCGAGATCCGCCACATCCATCCCGCCAGCATTCCCGGCCTCGTGCCGATGTTCCTCGGGGCGATCCTGGCGCTCTGCGCGGTGCTGCTCCTGCTCGGCGCCCGCGGCCCGGCCAGCGAAACCGATGCGCAGAACGCGCTCGACGTCTCCACCCCCAACCTGTGGATCACCCTGGGGCTGACCCTCGTCTACGCCTTGGGGCTGGTCGGCCGCGTGCCCTTCACCCCGGCCACGGCGGTGTTCATCGCCTGTTTCGTGGCGGTGTTCACCTGGCCCGCCGAGCGCGACGGCCGGGAGCGGCTGATGACCCTGGGCCGCTCCGCGGTCTACGGCCTGGCGCTGGCGCTCGTGGTCAGCACCCTGTTTCGGGACGGCTTCCTGGTGAGGCTGCCCTGATGGACCGGCTGACCGACTTCCTGGGCGCCCTGGGCGGGCTGATGAGCTTCGCCACTCTGTTCCACGTCACCTGGTCGACCCTGCTCGGCATCTTCGTGGGCAGCCTGCCCGGGCTCACCGCCACCATGGGCGTGGCGCTGCTCACCACGCTCACCTACACGCTGGACCGCGACGCGGCCATCCTGGTGCTGATCTGCATGTATGTGGGCGCCATCTACGGCGGCTCGCGCAGCGCCATCCTGCTCAACATCCCGGGCACCCCGGCCAGCGCGGCCACGGCGCTGGACGGCTTCCCCCTCGCGCAGCGGGGCGAGGCGGGCTACGCGATGGCGCTGGCCACTGCCGGCTCGGCGCTCGGCACCATCGTGGGCATCGTGCTGCTGGTGCTGCTGGCCCCGCCGCTGGGCGAGGCGGCGCTCGGCTTCGGCTCCTTCGAGTTCTTCTGGCTCGCGGTGTTCGGCATCGTGATCTCCGGCCAGCTCACCGCCGGCGGCAGCCCGCTGAAGGGCTACATCGCCGGCATCCTGGGGCTGATGGTGGCGATGGTCGGCTCCGACGGCATCCACGCCCATGTCCGCTTCAGCTTCGGGGTCTCCGAGCTCAACGGCGGCATCGGGCTGATCCCGGCGATGGTCGGCGCCTTCGGCTTCGCCGAGGTGCTCACCGTGATGTGGCAGCGCCGGGCGCAGGTCGCCTCGGTGCAGACCGGCTCCGGCCGCAGCCTGCCGCGGCTCTCCGACCTCTGGCGCTACAAGGGCACCATCGGGCGCTCCGGGGTGATCGGCACGCTGGTGGGCATCATCCCGGGCGTGGGCGAGGACATCGGCGCCTGGGCCTCCTACGCGCTCGCCCGCCGGCTGAGCCCGGAGCGCGCGGAGTTCGGCAAGGGCTCGCGCGAGGGGCTGACGGCGGCGGAGACCGGCAACAGCGCCGTCGTCCCCGGCGCGCTCATCCCCGCGCTCACCCTCGCGGTGCCGGGCTCCGCGCCGGCGGCGGTGCTGATTGCGGCGCTGTTCATCCACGGCGTGCGGCCGGGGCCGATGATCATGCTGGAGCAGCCGCAGTTCATCTATTCCATCGCCGCGATGCTGCTGCTCGCGACCATCGCCATCGCGGTGTTCGGCCTGTCGCTCACCCGCTTCTTCGTGATGGTGATGCGGGTGCCGCGCGAATACCTGATGCCGGTGGTCTTCACCCTGTGCCTCATCGGGCCCTACGCGCTCACCCAGCGGGTGTTCGACATCTGGGTGATGGTGGCCTTCGGCATCCTCGGCTTCGTGCTGCGGCGGATGGATTACCCGATGCCGCCGCTGGTGCTGGGCATCATCCTGGGCGACCTGCTGGACAAGAACCTGCGCCGCGGGCTCACCCTGTCGGACGGGGACCTCTCGCCCTTCTTCACCCGGCCGATCTCCGCCGCCTTCGCGGTGCTGATCGCGCTCACCATCGCCGCGAGCATTCCGGGCGTGCGCCGCATGCTTGCCCGCCTGTTCCCGCGCCGGCGCCTTGCCGGCTCCAGCCCCAGAGGAGGCAGCCAGTGACCGAAGCGCCCCGACCTGCCGCCGCGAAGCCCGGCCCCGCCCCGGCGCGCACCCGCGACGCGGAACGCTCCCGCCGCGCCATCCTCGAGGCGGCGCTGGTGGAGTTTTCCGAGGCCGGGCATGCCGGGGCGCGCATCGACGCCATCGCCCTGCGCGCCGGGGTGTCCAAGCCGCTGATCTACTCCTATTTCGGCGACAAGGATGCCCTCTACGCCGCCGCCCTGCGCGAGGCCTATGTGCAGATCCGCGAGGGCGAGCGCGATCTCGACCTCGACCACAAGGACCCGGAGGACGCCATCCGCGCCCTCGTCGCCTTCACCCTGCAGCACTACACGCAGAAGCCCTGGTTCATCTCGATGCTCAACACCGAGAACCTGCGCGGCGGCACCACCATCCGCGCCATCGAGGACGTGGGGGAGATCCAGTCTCCGCTGGTGATCCAGCTCGGCGCCCTGCTGGAGCGCGGGGTGGAAGCGGGGGTGTTCCGCCCGGGGATAGACCCGGTGGACCTCTACATCATGATCGCCTCGCTGTGCTATTTCCCGGTCTCGAACGCGCACACGCTGCGGGTGGTGTTCCGCTGTCCGGTCGACGCGCCCTGGCTCGCGCGCCGCTGCGCCGACGCGCAGGAGATGGTGCTGCGCTTCCTGCGTCCGCCGGCGCCCGGGGCGCGGCATGCCTGAGCTGTCGATGTGCAACGAACTGCTCGCCGCCGAGGGGCGCGGGCTGGCGGAGCAATGCGCCGTCGCGCGGGCGCTCGGCTACATGGGGCTGGAGCTGGCGCCCGGCACGCTGGGCCCGGCGCCGGACCGGCTGAGCCCGGCCGAGACCGCGGCCATCGCCCGCACGGTGGCGGACCACGGGCTGGTGGTGACCGGGCTGCACTGGCTGCTGGCGCCGTTCCCCCGGCTCTCCATCACCGCCCCCGGCGTGGCGGAGGAGACGCGTGACACCCTGCTGCGGCTGGTCGACCTCTGCGCCGCCCTGGGCGGGCGGGTGATGGTGCATGGCTCGCCGGGCCAGCGCGTGCCGCCGGCCGGCGAGGCCCCGGCCGACACCTTCGCCCGGGTGGCCGATTTCTTTCGCCCCGTGGCAGCCCATGCCGCCGCGGCCGGCCTCACCTATTGCATCGAGCCGCTGTCCCGCGCCGAGACGCCGTTCATCAACCGCGTGGCCGAGGGCGCGGCGCTGGCCGGGGCGGTGGAAAGCCCGGCCTTCCGCACCATGATCGACATTTCCGCCGCCGGTGCCGCGGAGGCGGAGCCGGTTGCCGAGCTCATCCGCCGCTGGCTGCCCGGTGGCATGATCGGCCATGTCCAGGCCAATGACAGCAACCGCGGCGCGCCGGGCACCGGGGCGGACCCGTTCGGCGCCATCGTCCGCGCGCTGCGCGACTGCGGCTGGGCGGCCCCCATCGCGGTGGAGCCCTTCACCACGGTGATCGACGCGCCGGTCACCCTCGCCATCGGTGCGGCCACGCTGCGCAGCGCCTGGGAGGCCGCGGCATGAGCGCGCCTGTCTTCCGCATCCGCGCCGTGGAGCTGGCCGAGCGCCCGGTCACCCTGCGCCTGCCGTTCCGCTTCGGCGACACGCTGGTCGAGCGTACAGCCGAGGCCTATCTGCGCCTGCGCGTGGAGGGGCCGGGCGGCGTGCACACGGGCGTCGCCGCCCAGCTCATGGTGCCGCGCTGGTTCGACAAGCGCCCCGAGCGCGACAATGCCCGGACGGTCGATGACCTGCGCCGCAGCCTGCGCACCGTGGCGGGCCTCGCGCCAGGGCTGCGCGGCAGCGTGGCGCGGCTCGCGGCGGAGAGCCGGGCCGCCAGCCTTTCCGTGCTCTGCGCCGGGGCGGATGCGCTGCCGCGCCTCGCCGCGGGCTTCGGCCCGGCACTGCTGGAAATGGCGCTGATCGACGCGGCCTGCCGCAGCGGCGGGGCCGGCTTCGCCGCTACCGTGCGGGCCGATGCGCTGGGGCTGGGCCCGCTCGCCCCGCCCGACCTCACGCCCGACGGGCTCTCGCGACATCTCGCCGGGCTGCGCCCCGCGCCGGAGATCGCGCTGCGCCACACGGTCGGCTATGACGCGCCGCTCACCGCGCGGGAGGTGCGCCAGCGCCCGGATGACCTGCCGGTGTCGCTCGACGAGGTGGTCGCGGCCACCGGCGTGCGCTGGTTCAAGATCAAGCTGAAGGGCGACCCGGAAGCCGATATCGCCCGGCTGGAGGCCGTCGCCGCCGTGCTGGCCCCGCTGGGGCGCTACGGCGCGACCCTCGACGCGAACGAGCAATACCTGCCGGAGGCCTTCACCGAATTCTCCGCCCGCCTGGCCGCGGCGCGCACGCTGGCGGCGCTGCGCGAGGGCCTCGCCTTCATCGAGCAACCTTTCGCGCGCGAAACGGCGCTGGAGCATCCCGCGCCTCCCGGGCTTCCGGCCCTGATCGACGAGAGCGACGACGCGGACGACGCCTTCCCGCGCGCCGCCGCGCGCGGCTATGCCGGGGTGTCGGTGAAAAGCTGCAAGGGCGTGCTGCGCGCCCTGCTCAACTCGGCCCGGGTTGCCGCCGCGCCGGGGCGGGCCTTTCTCAGCGCCGAGGATCTCACCTGCCAGCCCGGCCTGTGCCTGCAGCAGGACACGGCGATGGCGGCGCTGGTGGGCGCCCGGCACGTCGAGCGCAACGGCCATCATTTCGCCGGCGGCTTCCAGGGCGCGCCGGAGGCCGAGCGGGCCGCGGCCCTGGCCGCGCATCCCGACCTCTACCGCCCCGGCCGCCGCGGCCCGGAACCCGCGATTTCCGGCGGCCGGCTCCGGCTCGGCTCGCTGGGCGCGCCGGGTTTCGCCTCCGCGCCGGGGCCCGACTTCACAGCAATGAAAAACACGATTTTCCAGGAGGAAACCGGATCATGAGGCAAACCCGCATTGGCATCATCATGCATGGCGTCACGGGCCGCATGGGCATGAACCAGCATCTCATCCGCTCGGTGCTGGCCATTCGCGAACAGGGCGGCGTGGCGCTGTCGGACGGCTCGCGGCTGATGCCGGACCCGATCATCGTGGGCCGCAGCGCCGCGCGCGTGGAAGCGCTGGCGCAGGCGCATGGCATCACCCGCTGGACGACGGACCTCGACGCCGCCCTCGCCAACCCCGACGACACGCTGTTCTTCGATGCCGCCTCCACCCGGTTGCGGCCGGAGCTGCTGCGCCGGGCCATCGACGCGGGCAAGCACGTCTACTGCGAGAAGCCGGTCTCCGAGAGCCTCGCGGAGGCGCTGGAGATCGCGGCCTACGCCAAGGCGAAGGGCGTGAAGAACGGCATCGTGCATGACAAGCTGGACCTGCCGGGGCTGAAGAAGCTCCGCCGCCTGCGCGACAGCGGCTTCTTCGGCCGCATCCTCTCGGTGCGCGGCGAATTCGGTTACTGGGTGTTCGAGGGCGACTGGATGGCGGCGCAGCGCCCGAGCTGGAACTACCGCAAGGCGGACGGCGGCGGCATCATCTCCGACATGCTGTGCCACTGGCGCTACGTGCTCGACAACACCATCGCCCCGGTGACGGCGGTGAGCTGCCGCGGCGCGGTCCACATCCCCGAGCGCTGGGACGAAGAGGGCCGCCCCTATGCCGCGGACGCGGACGATGCCGCCTATGCCACCTTCGAGCTGGAGGGCGGCATCATCGCCCAGCTCAACTCGAGCTGGTGCGTGCGCGTGCGCCGCGACGACCTGGTGACCTTCCAGGTCGACGGCACCCACGGCTCCGCCGTGGCCGGGCTGCACCGCTGCTTCAGCCAGCACCGGGTGAACACGCCCAAGCCGGTGTGGAACCCCGACCAGCCGCAGAAGATGAACTTCTTCGAGGACTGGGAGGAGGTGCCGGACAACACCGCCTTCGACAACGGCTTCAAGGTGCAGTGGGAGGATTTCCTGCGCCATGTCGCGGAGGACGGCCCCTGGCAGTATTCGCTGCTCGAAGGGGCGAAGGGTGTCCAGCTCGCCGAGCTGGGCCATCGCAGCTGGCAGGAGCGTCGCTGGGTCGACGTGCCCGCACTGGAGATCTGAGCCATGTCGACACTGACGCTGACCAACCCTGCCACCCTCCGCCTGCCCGTGCCGGGCGGCGGGCGCGCTCCGCTCACCCTCGCGGCCGGGCCTGGCCCCGTGCCGCCCCCGGGCCCCTGGACCCGCACCGCCTATGCCGCTGCCCATGTGGTGGCCGACCCGCTGGCCGATATCGACCCCTGGGTGCAGACCGCGGTGGACTGGGACCGCACGCTCGCCTTTCGCGAACACCTCTGGAGCCTCGGCTTCGGCGTGGCCGAGGCGATGGACACCGCGCAGCGCGGCATGGGGCTGGACTGGCCCAGCTCGCTGGAGCTGATCCGCCGGAGCCTCGCCGCGGCGGACGGGCGGCCCATCGCCTGCGGCGCGGGCACCGATCATCTGACCCCCGGGCCCGGCGTGTCGCTCGATGCGGTGATCGGAGCCTACGAGAGCCAGTGCGAGGCGGTGGAGGCCGCCGGCGGGCAGGTGATCCTGATGGCCTCGCGCGCGCTGGTTCAGGCCGCGCGGGGGCCGGAGGATTACGCCCGCGTCTACGGCCGTGTGCTCTCGGGCCTCTCGCGCCCGGCGATCCTGCACTGGCTGGGCGAGATGTTCGACCCGGCCCTTGCCGGCTACTGGGGCGCGCAGGACCATCTCGCGGCGATGGAAACCTGCCTCTCGGTGATCGCGGAGAATGCCGGGAAGATCGACGGCATCAAGATCTCGCTGCTCTCGGCGCAGAAGGAGATTGCCATGCGCCGCCGCCTGCCGGAGGGCGTGCGCATGTACACCGGCGACGACTTCAACTACCCGGAGCTGATCGAGGGCGACGAACAGCGCCATTCCCACGCCCTGCTCGGCATCTTCGACGCCATCGCCGCGCCGGCGTCACGGGCGCTCACCGCGCTCTCGGCCGGCGACGCGCCCGGGGCGCGGGAAATCTTCGCCCCCACGGTGCCGCTCTCGCGCCACGTGTTCCGCGCACCCACGCGCTTCTACAAGACCGGGGTTGTGTTCCTCGCCTATCTCTCCGGCCACCAGGACCATTTCACCATGGTCGGCGGGCAGGAGAGCGCGCGCTCCACCCTGCACCTGGCCGACATTCTGCGGCTGGGCAACGATGCGCGCCTGTTCGCGGACCCGGAGGCGGTGGCGGCACGGGCCCGGGCCGTCTTCGCGCCGCGCGGCGTGGAGATCTGAGCATGGCAGAGGCGAATCAACTGTCGCTCAACACCGCCACGGTCAGCCGGCAATGGAATCTCGCGCAATGCGTGGAGGGCTGCCTGCGCCACGGGTTCGGCGGAATTTCCCCCTGGCGGGACAAGTTGCAGGAGGCCGGCGTCGCCGAGGGCGCCCGGCTGATCCGCCAGTCCGGCCTCGGCGTGAGCGGCCTGTGCCGCGGCGGCTGGTACACCGCGGAGGGCGCCCTCACCCCGGCGGTGCTGGAGGACAACCGCCGCGCCGTGGACGAGGCCGCGGCCATCGGCGCGGCCTGCCTGGTGATGGTGGTGGGCGGGCTGCCGAAGGGCTCGCGCGATATCGACGGCGCGCGGGAGATCGTCACCGAAGGGCTCGCGCGCACGCTCGACTACGCCCGCGAGGTGGGCATGCCCATCGCGCTGGAGCCGCTGCACCCGATGTATGCCGCCGACCGGGCCTGTGTGAACACCACCGGCCAGGCCCTTGATATCTGTGACCGGCTGGGAGAGGGGATCGGCCTCGCGCTCGATGTCTACCACGTGTGGTGGGACCCGGAACTGAAGGCCCAGATCGCCCGGGCCGGGCGTGAGCGGCTGCTGGCCTTCCACATCTGCGACTGGCTGGTGCCCACCCGCGACCTGGTGCTGGACCGCGGCATGATGGGCGACGGGGTGATCGACATCGACGGTATCCGCGCCGCGGTGGAGGCCCGGGGCTTCGACGGATTGCTGGAAGTCGAGATCTTTTCCGATGCGAACTGGTGGGAGCGCGACCCCGATGAGGTGCTTTCCATCATCGTGGAGCGCGGCGCCGCCCTGGCCTGACCACCCGCCGCACGCCCGTGCCGGGTCGGCGCGCACCCCCGCGCCGGCCGCCGGCCTGACCTCCCGGTTGATCAAATTTGATCCAAAACGGCAGCGCACACGCTTGCTTTATCGATTAACAAACGCCTAAGTGAGGAAATACACGCTGTAGTACATTGAGTTTGCCGGTTTTGGGGGTTGCGGAAAAATGACCACCCGTCATTTTGGAGATCGGTCGGAACATGGCACGCATTGAGCCTCTGTTCCCGCGCCGTGACGAGGCCGGACGCCTGGCCGCGTTGCACTCATATCTCATCAGCGAGGACTATGCCGAGGCCGAGCTGGGCCGGTTCGTCGACATTGCCCGCCGGGCGCTGTGCGTGCCGATGGCGGCGCTGGCCTTCGTAGGCGAAACCCATCAGTACGTCCGCGCGCCGCGCGGCACCACCGTTCGGGAGACGCGGCGCGAGGGAGCCTTGTCCGCCCATGCGCTCGGCACGGAAGGCGTGTTCGAGGTGCCGGACGCCCGGGCCGATCCGCGCTTCCGGTTCAACCCGATGGTGACGGGCGCGCCCCACATTCGCTTCTTCGCGGCAGCGGTGCTGCGCACGCCGGAGGGCTGGGCCCTGGGCACGCTCTCGGTCTGTGACACGCGGCCACGGCCGAACGGGCTCACCGAGGCGGAACGGCTCACGCTGAGTGATCTCGCGGAACTGGTGATGGCGCGGATGGAGGCGACGCGCGCCGCCACCCGGCAGCGAGACCCGGAGCGGCTGCGCTTCGAGCAGATGTCCCACACCTCGCCCGACGGCATCATCTGCGCCGATGACACCAACCATATCCGGTTCTGGAGCGCGGGCGCGGAGCGGATGTTCGGCTACAGCGCGGAGGAGACGCTGGGCCGCACGCTGGACATGATCCTGCCCGAGGCCCTGCGCGGGCGCCGGCTTCCGGGCCTCGCGCGTGCGCTGGCCGCGCGGGCCCGGGCCAACCCGGAGCGCATGGTCAGCCTTCCGGCGCTGCGGCGCGACGGCACGGAATTCCCCGTCGAACTCTCGCTGTCGAGCTGGCAGGAGGACGGTCGGGTGGTGTTCGGCGCCATCCTGCGCGACATCACCGCCCGCCGGCG
Organism: Paroceanicella profunda; assembly: GCF_005887635.2. GTDB lineage: Bacteria > Pseudomonadota > Alphaproteobacteria > Rhodobacterales > Rhodobacteraceae > Paroceanicella > Paroceanicella profunda. The sequence goes on from NZ_CP040821.1 coordinate 138,870, forward strand.
CACGGAGGCGGAGCTGCGCCACGCCGCGGAGCATGACCCGCTCACGGGCCTCGCCAACCGCGCGCTGCTGCGCCGCCGGATGGAGATGCTCAACCGCACCGGCCGGGGCGGCTCCGTGATGATGCTGGACCTCGACGGGTTCAAGCACGTGAACGACGTCTTCGGTCACGCCGGCGGCGACCATCTGCTGGTCACGGTCGCGGAGCGCCTGACGGCGGTAAGCGACGGGGCCCTGGTGGCGCGGCTGGGGGGCGATGAATTCGTGCTGCTGATCGAGGGGGAGCACGACGTGCCTGTCCTGCGGCGCCTGGCCGAGCGCGTGGTCACCACGCTGGCCGAAGCGGTGCCGCTGGACAATCACGTGCTGCATGTCGGCGCCAGCGTGGGCGTGGCGCACAGCCCGCCGGGTATGCCGCTGGGCGACCTGCTGGGCGATGCCGATCTCGCGCTCTACCGGGCCAAGTCCTCCGGGCGCGGACGGGTGATGTTCTTCGAGACGCAGATGCGGACGGCGGCGCTCAACGGCGGCACGCTGGTGCGCGACCTGCACGGCGCCTGGGCGCGGCGGGAGTTCGAGCTGCACTTCCAGCCGCAGTTCCGGCTGGCGGACCGTGCGCTCGTCGGCGTCGAGGCGCTGCTGCGCTGGAACCACCCGGAGCGGGGGGAGCTGGCGCCGGAGGCCTTCCTGGCCGGGCTCGAGAGCAGCATGCTCGCCGCCGCGGTGGGGGACTGGGTGCTCGACACCGCCTGCAGCCAGCTGGCCGCGTGGCGCGCCAGTGCCTTCCCGGGCCTGCGGATGAGCGTGAACCTGTTTCCGGTGCAACTGCACGGGCTGGAGCTGGCGGACCGCGTGGCCGCCCTGCTGGACCGGCACGGGCTGCCGGGCACGGCGCTGGAACTTGAGGTGAAGGAAGCCGCCATCCTGCGCCACCGGCTGCACCTGTCGGACCTGTTCGGCCGGCTGAGGGCGCTCGGGGTGGGCGTGGCCTTCGACGATTTCGGCACCGGGCTCGCCTCGCTGAGGCTGCTGCGGGACGTGCCGCTCTCCTGCCTGACGATCGACCGGGCGGCGATATCCGGCGCGGGCGCCGGCCTCGCGGACCCGTCGCTGGTCGAGGCGGTGGTGGGACTTGCCTCGGGCTTCGGCCTCCAGGTGGTGGCCGAAGGCATCGAGACCGAGGAGCAGGCCCGCCGCCTGCGGGCCTTCGGGGGCGTGCGCGGGCAGGGGCGGCTGTTCGGCATGCCTATGACGCGCTCCATGTTCGAAGCGCGCCACCCGGGCGACGCGAGGTCTGCTGCCTCGGCCTGACCCCCTGCCGGGAACGGCCTGCGGCCGTGCCCGATGCCCGGATGAGGGATCCGGACGGGGGCCCCGGCCGTCAGTTGGTGATGTCGCTCTGGACCTTCTCGGACGAACTCTCGATGGCCGACCCTCCGGCCTGCACGTCTTCGCCGATGCCCTGCACGGTGTTGCAGGCTGCGAGGCCGATGAAGACGCCGAGGATTGCGAGACGCTTGGCGATGATGGTCATGATGTGAACCTCTTTTGGTCGATGAACCTGGTGTGCGTGCTCGGGCGGCGCGAGTCTGCGCTCCCATCGGGGACTGTGGGTCAGATTCTGCCCATCAGCAACAAAATGATCAGGACGACGAGAACCAGCCCGAGGCCGCCGCTCGGGTAATAGCCCCAGCCGCGGCTGTGCGGCCAGGTGGGCAGGGCGCCGATGAGAATGAGAATAAGAATGATCACCAGGATGGTGCCGATTGTCATCGCCGCTATTCCCTGTGGCTGTCCGCCGGGCCAGGATGGCACCGGCAGGTGTTTTCGATTTCCTTTCAAGAACGTGTGACCGGCGGAAAAGTTCCTTGCCATGCGCGCAGAATGCCGTGGGAGGCGCGTGTCCGGGCCGGCCGGCCTCAGGCGCAGGCGGCGTCGTTCAGGCCGTGGCGCGAGGGGCGCGCGCGCTGCCACGGGTCGAAGCTGCGCCGGAGCAGCGTGGCGACGGCCTGCACCCGGCAGTCGGCGCCGGGGCGCTCCAGATTGCGGATCTGCACCGAGGGCAGCGGGGGAAGGCCACAGGTGCCGTCCAACCCCTCCAGCGGCGGCGCGATGAGGAAGGCGGGCACCGGCGCGATGGCGAGATCGGCGGAGACCGCGCTCATCTGAACGCTGAAATTGGCGCTGACATAGGCGAAGCGGAAGGTCCGCCCAGCCTGTTCCAGCGCCTCCACCGCGCCGAGGCGCCAGGCGCAGGTCTGGTCCCACATCGCCAGCGGCAGGGGCGAGCGCTGCCAGGCAGCGCCCCCGCGGCACCCGGTCCAGATCAGCGGCGTTTCCAGCAGGATTTCCGAACCCCTTGTCAGCGGCGCGCCCGGCTGGGCATAGACCAGGGCGACGTCGAGCAGCCCGGCGGCATGGCGCCGGGACAGCTCCTCCGAGGAGCCGATCACCACGTCCACCGCCACGTTGGGATGCGTGCAGGCGAACTGGCTCAGCACATCGGGCAGCACCAGCGCGCCGAGGTCGTCCGGCGCGCCCAGCCGCACGGTGCCGGACATCTCCGCGCTGCGAAAGCGCGCCATCAGCTCCCCCGTGAGCGCGAGGATGCGCCGGGCATAGGGCAGCAGCACCTCGCCCTGGGGCGTGAGGGTGACGGCGCGCGAATCCCGCTCCAGCAGGGTGGCGGAGAGCATCTGCTCCAGCTTCTTCACCTGCATGGACACCGCGGAGGGCGTGCGCGCCACCCGTTCGGCGGCGCGTGAGAAGCTGCCGGTCTCCACGATGGCGACGAAGGTGCGCAGCAGGTCCGCGTCCACCCGCCCCAGGGCGGCGTGAAGCTCCGGCCCGGGGGCGTCCGGGCCGGTCTCGGCCGTGATGCTGCTGTCCGGTCGGTTCATGGCGATGCTCCTTCGGCAGGGCAGGGGCGTGCGGGGGGCAGGGCAGGGGTATGCGGGCGCCGTGTTTCAATTTTCCTGAATCATGATAACAGATCTATTCGTTTGATTGAAGTGTCTCCCGGCGCCATGTTCCGGACATCGCACACGCCATCACGGAGGACTGGCAGATGACCTGCACATTTTCGGACATCCCGGCGCGCCCCGGACCGAACGGCGCCCTGCAGCGGATCGCCTCCTGGCGGGCGGCTTTCGCGGCGCGAAGCGCGCTGCGCCGCCAGCAGCGGCTGGACCGCGCGGCCTTCAGGGGCCTGCTCTACAAGGATGAGTGGGTTCTGCGCGATCTCGGCGTCACGCGGCATGACGTGGAACAGGCCGCGGGCCTGCCGCTGTCGTGCAACGCGGCGGAGGAATTGCAGCGCCTCGCGCAGTGGAACCGGCGCAGCGGCATGTGATGCCGCCGACAGGACGAGACGGGCCGGGGCAACCCGCCGCGCCGGCCCGCGCGCTCAGGTCCTGTCCGCGCCCCGGAAGGCCTACCAGCCGGGGCGATCCGTCAGGAACCGGTCCAGCTCGGCTTTGCGCAGCGGCCGGCTGATCAGGTAGCCCTGCACCTCGGAACACCCGGCGGCGCGCACGATCTCCAGCTGTTCGGCCGTCTCCACCCCCTCGGCTACGGTGCGGATGCCGAGGCTGTTCGCCATGTTGATGATGGCATGGACGATCGAGGAATGATCGCGGTTCCGGCCGATCTCCTCGATGAAGGACCGGTCGATCTTGATCTTGTCCACCGCGAAGCGGCGCAGGTAGCGCAGCGAGGAATAGCCGGTTCCGAAATCGTCCAGGGACAGCCGGGCGCCGAGCGCCCGCAGGGCGCGCAGGTCGTCCACGATGCGCGGACTGTCCTCCAGCAGCAGCGTCTCGGTGATCTCCAGGTCCAGCCGCCGCGCCGGGAGCCCGGTGTCCTTCAGCGTGCGCGACACGATGTCGACGATGTTGGAGCGTCCGAACTGCAGCGGTGAGAGGTTCACCGCCATGTTGATCTCCTCGGGCAGCGTTGTGGCGATCTCGCAGGCCTCGTGCAGCACCCAGGCGCCGAGATCGACGATGAGCCCGGTTTCCTCGGCCACCGTGATCACCTCCTGCGGCGAGACGCGGTCCGCCGCGGCATGGCGCCAGCGCACCAGCCCCTCCACGGAGGTGACCCGCCCGGTGGCGAGATCGGTGATCGGCTGGAAGGCGAGGTGGAACTGCTCGCCGAAGCTCTCCGACAGCAGGGTGGACTCGATGCGGCCGCGCCGCTTGGTGCGCACCAGCATGTCGGAGGTGTAGAACGTGTAGGTGGCGCGCCCGGCGGCCTTCGCCTGGTAGAGCGCGAGATCGGCGTTCACCAGCAGTTCGTCCACGCTCTCGGCTGTGTTCTCGCTCACCGCGATGCCGATGCTGCCGGCGCAGAACACCTCGTGGCCGCCGATGTAATAGGGCTCGGACAGGGCGTCGGCCAGCCGCTCGGCGATGGCATTCGCCTGCTCGGCGGAGGTGAGCCCGCCGTAGACCACGGTGAACTCGTCCCCCCCCACGCGGGAGATCGTGTCGCCGTCGCGGAAGATCGCGCGCAGGCGCAGCGCGGCCTGGCACAGCAGCTTGTCGCCGAACGGGTGGCCGAAGGTGTCGTTGATCTTCTTGAAGTTGTCGAGGTCGATGCACATCACCGCGGTGAGCCGCTCTGCGGCCCGGTCGCGCAGCAGCGTGGTCTGGAAGCGCTCCAGCAGCAGGGTGCGGTTCGGCAGGTCGGTGAGCACGTCATGCCGGGCCATGTGGTAGATCTGGGCCTGGGCGCGGTGGCGCTCGGTGATGTCCTCGTAGGTGGCCGTCCAGCCGCCGCCCGCCATGGGCTGGCGCGAGAGCATGATGGTCCGCCCGTCCTGCAGGTGCAGCACGAAGGACTCCGGCTCCGACGCGGCGCCGCTCATCGTGTGTTGCGAGAGGATCTCCCGGGCGTCCTGGGCGGAGCAGGCCCCGGCGTCGATCAGCGCCTTCTCCAGCTCGGCCAGCTCCGCGCCGGGGCGCAGCCGCTCCACCTTCAGGCGGAAGATCTCGGCCATCCGCCGGTTGCTCACGATCACCCGGCCGGTGGCATCGAACATCGCCAGCCCGTGGGACATGTTGTCCAGCGCGGTCTCGAACAGCCCGTTCTGGACGGTGAGCTCCACGTTCGCCTGCTGCTTCTCGGTGACGGCGGCGGCGAGGTCCGCGCCGGCCTCGCGCAGCTCCGCGTTGGTCTCCGCGAGGGACTTCTGGGCCACCACCAGCAGGCGGTTCTGCCAGGCATTGAGCACGAACAGGATGAAGCCGCCCACCGCCAGCGAGATGGCGAGCCCGGTGAATTCCCAGTGGAGCTGGAACAGCTCACGCTGCTCGCGCGCCACCTGCGAGCCGCCGTAGCTGTTGGCCGCCGAGACGAGGCCGGTGAAGCTCGCCTCCAGCGGGCGGGTGGCCGCCAGGGCCTCGCGGGTGTGGGCCGGGTCGTCGATCACGCTGTCGAGGCCGAAGAGCCGGTCGGAAATCTGCTTCACCGTCTCGGCGCGCTCCGGGTCCTCCTGGACGAAGGTGATGAAATCCCCCGCCTCGAACAGCGACAGCCGGCTGAGCAGGATCTCGTAGCGCAGCCGCACGGCGTCGGCGGCGCTGGGTGAGTCGGGCTCCAGCGCCAGTTCGTAGAGCTCGCCGCGCAGGCGCAGGAATTCGCTCAGCCCCTGGGCTGCGCTGAAGGCGACATCATAGCGCGAGACATGGCTGAGGGCCGCCTGGCGCTTGAGCACGAGGACCGAGATGTAGGAGGCCGCGGACAGCAGGCAGATCATCACGACGGCCAGTACGATGCGGATAGCTCGGACTGCCGCGCCGGGACCGGGAACGCTCCTGGTGAAGAACCCGAGCATCCGACCTTATTTCACGACGATTCGGGCCAGCTGCCAGACTGATCGCGAATAAAAGTCCTGGGACTGCAGTTCAGACGCGCTGTCGTAATCGTACACGATGAACAGGGGGCCCTTGTCGCGGATCGGCATGTAGGCGCCATCGCGCTTGAGCGCGAGAATAGTTCCGTACTTGGCAAAATCTGCTATCGGAACTTCCGTCCGATAATCGTTCAGCGCCACGGCCTCGATCCTGGTGCCTTCGGCCCCCACGAGGTCGAGCAGCTTCGCCATCGGAACGCCCTCGAACGTGGTCTCGCCGGTGAACCAGGGCGTGGTCGTCGTGAAGGACACCATGCCGATGCTTTCGAGCATCGCGCGGTCGAACTGCGCGGTGTCGCCGACGTTCGTGTTGGAAATGTTGCCTTCGATGGTCAGCAGTGGCGGACCGTCCGGAATCGGCAGCGGGTCAGCGGCGGCGACGCTTCCCGCAAGCATTGCGGGCAGGAGAAGGGCTGTTCCGGCAAGCCATACCAGCTGTCTTCTGATCGGATTCATGGCATTTTCTCCTTTTGTCGGCCCACCATCCGTGCGTTACAGAGGTGTGGCAGTCACCGGTATGTCCGTCTGTAGGCTAACGGCTTGCAAACATTGGAGACGTGGACCATAACCATCTGCAACCGGTTGTAGATCCCTAGCAATGCAACTACTCGATATCAAGCTCGAACAGGTCGCAGACATGCTGCTAAGTAACTGAGATACCGGCCGTCCAACACACGATCACCTGCATTGGAAACACAACCGTGACCGCACTTATCGAAACCTACAAGCAATTTACCTTCGAAGCAGCGCATCAGCTTCCGCCGTATTCCGGGCTCCACGGGCACTCTTTCAAGGTCAGCGTCCATATCTCCGGGTCGCCTGATGCAAAGTTCGGCTGGGCCGCCAACCTGTATGAACTGGAGCGCCATGTCGAGGCGCTGCGCCTGCAGCTCGACCATTCCTACCTCAACGACATCGACGGGCTGGAAGACCCCTCGCTGGAAAATATCGCCGCCTGGATCTGGGCCCGCCTGCGTCCCGACATCGAGGGGATGACCCATGTCACCCTCAGCCGCGGCATCGACGGCCAGGCCGAGGGCTGCGTCTACCGCGCCTGAGCGCGGCGCGTCTCTCCCCGCGGAGTTCCGTAACGCCGGGGTGAACGCGCCGTGCGGAACCTCCCCCTTCCGGGACGTTGCGTCCGTGGTTCGCAAGCCCCTCGACCTGCCGGGGCGCGCCGGTCTAGGCTGGCTGCAGAACAAGACGAACAGGGGGGAGACATGCCGGCACAGCCTTGCGCGCTGGCCCGCGACCATCGTCGCCGGCCGGCCGCGCCCCGCGCAGCGGGGGCGGCCACATGACCTACACCATATCGCTGGAGGGCCGCACGGCCCTCGTCACCGGTGCCAGCGGCGGGCTGGGCCGGCACTTCGCCGGTGTGCTGGCCGGTGCCGGTGCCCGGGTGGTGCTGGCGGCCCGCAGGCGTGACGCGCTGGAGGACGCCTGCGCACAGATCCGCGCGGCCGGCGGCAGCGCGGAGGCCGTTTCCCTCGACGTGACGGACCCGGCCTCGGTGGAGGCGGGCTTCGACGCCGCCGCGGCCCGCTTCGGCCCGCCGGACATCATCCTCAACAACGCCGGCATCTCCGGAACCCGGCCCGCGCTGGACATGCGGCCGGAGGAATGGGCGTCGGTGATCGACACCAACCTCACCGGCTGCTTCACCGTGGCCTGCGCCGGTGCGCGCCGGCTGCGGGACGCGCAGCGCGAGGGGGTGATCGTGAACATCGCCTCCATCCTGGGGATGCGCGTGGCCGGGATGCTGGCGCATTACGCCGCCGCGAAGGCGGGGCTGGTCCAGCTCACCTCGGCGCTGGCGCTGGAATGGGCGCGCCACGGCATCCGGGTGAACGCGCTGGCGCCCGGCTACGTGGAGACCGACCTCAACCGCGCCTTCTTCGCAACCGAGCCCGGGCAGGCGCTCATCCGCCGCATTCCGCAGCGCCGCCTCGGGCAGATGTCCGATCTCGACCTGCCGCTGCTGGCGCTCTGCGCGCCTGGGGCGGGGTATGTCACCGGTTCGGTGTTCGCCGTGGACGGCGGGCATCTGGCCAGTTCGCTCTGAGGCCGGGGCCGCCCGGCCGCCGCGCCCGATGCCGTGAAAGGACCCACCCCCGTGGATTTCGCCCTCCCGCCCGAGATCGATGCCCTGCGCACCCGCGTGCGCGACATCGTCGAGACCCGGATCATCCCGCTGGAAGCCGACCCTGCCGCGCGCGACGCGCATGAGAACATTGCGGAGGACGCCCTGCAGCGCCTGCGCGCCGAGGTGAAGGCGGCCGGGCTCTGGTCGCCGCAGATGCCGAAGGCGCGCGGCGGGCTGGGGCTGGGCCCGGTCGGCATGGCCGCGCTTTACGAGGAGATGAACCGCTCGATCTTCGGCCCGGTCTGCTTCAACTGCGCCGCGCCGGACGACGGCAACATGATGCTGCTGGAAAAGGTGGGGACCGAGGCGCAGAAGGCGCGGTGGCTGCAGCCCATCGTGGACGGCACGGTGCGCAGCGCCTTCGTGATGACCGAGCCCGCGCCCGGCTCCGGCTCCGACCCCGCCGGGATGATGCGCACCACCGCCGAGAAGCGCGGCGACCGCTGGGTGGTGAACGGCCACAAGTGGTTCATCACCGGGGCCGGGGTGGCGGCGCATTTCCTGCTCGTCGCCCGCACCTCGGACGACCCGCGCCGGGGCCTCACCTGCTTCCTGTTCCACCGTGACGACCCGGGGTGGGAGATCGTCCGTCGCATCCCGATCATGGGGCCGGAGGAGCATGGCGGGCATTGCGAGCTCGTCTTCGAGGGGCTGGAGATCCCGGACGAGAACCGGCTGATGGGCGTGGGCGAGGGGCTGAAGGCCACGCAGATCCGGCTCGGCACCGCCCGGCTCACCCATTGCATGCGCTGGCTGGGGCTCGCGCGCCGGGCGCTGGAGATCGGCGAGGCGCATGTGCGCGAGCGCATCGCCTTCGGCGCGCCCCTCTCCGCGCATGAGAGCGTGCAGACCCTGCTGGGCGAGGCGGCGATGCAGATCGAGATCGGCCGGCTGCTCACCATGAAGGCGGCCTGGAAGCTCGAGCAGGGGGATTTCGCCCGCAAGGAGGTGAGCATGGCCAAGATCGTGGTGGCCGACGCGCTGCAGCAGGCGGTGGACACCGCCATCCAGCTCAACGGCGCGAAGGGCTATTCCACCGACACGCCGCTGGAGTGGATGTACCGCTACGCCCGCCAGGCCCGGCTGGTGGACGGCGCCTCGGAGGTGCACAAGATGGTGCTGTCGCGCTTCCTCGCGAAGGAAGGGCGGGACTTCTGGGGCTGGGGCGCCTGATGGAGGCGTGGCAAGCGGCGCTGGAGGACTGGCTGGCCGGGCAGGCCGGCGCGCGGGCGGCGCGGATCACCCGGATGGCGAAGCTCTCGGGCGGTGCGATCCAGCAGAACTGGGCGCTCGACATGCGCTTCGAGGGCGGCGAGAGGCCGGGAGACCAGGCGCTGGTGCTGCGCACGGACGCCCCTTCGAGCGTGGCCGAAAGCCTCGGTCGGGCGGAGGAATTCGCCCTGTTCCGCGCGGCGCACGCGGCCGGGGTGACGGTGCCGGAGCCGCTCTGGCTCGACGCGCGGGGCGCGGTGACGGGCCGGCCGCTCTTCGTGATGGCGCGGGCCCCGGGCGTGGCGGCGGGCCACCTGCTGGTGCGCGCGATGGCGCCCGGCGGGGCGCAGGGGCCGGAGGCCGGCGCGGCCCTGGCCCGGAGCCTGGGCGCGGAGCTGGCGCGCATCCATTCCATCCGCCCGCCGCGCGCCGGGCTCGACTTTCTCGGCACCCCGCCGGAGCACCCGGCCCTGGCGGCAGTGGCCGAGTTCCGCCGCTGGCTGGACGGACACCGCGCGCCGCACCCGGTGCTGGAATGGGGCCTGCGCTGGCTGGAGCGCACGGCCCCGCCGCCGGGGCCCCCGGTGCTGTGCCACAATGATTTCCGCACCGGAAACTACATGGTCGAGGGGGCCCGCCTCACCGCCGTGCTGGACTGGGAGTTTGCCGCCTGGGGCGACGGGATGGCCGATATCGGCTGGTTCTGCGCGCCCTGCTGGCGCTTCGGCGCCGCGGCGGAGGCCGGCGGCATCGCCGGGCGGGAGGCGTTCTACGCCGGTTACGAGGCCGCCGGCGGCAGGCTGGAGCGCGCCGGCGTGCGCTACTGGGAGGTGATGGCCACGCTCCGCTGGGCGGTGATCGCGCTGCAGCAGGCGGAGCGGCATGTCTCGGGCGGCGAGCGCAGCCTGGAGCTGGCCCTCACCGCGCATGTGCTGCCGGCGCTCGAACTCGACATCATGGACATGACGGGAGAGGACAGCGATGCGTGACGCACCCGGGGCCGCGGACCTGATCGCCACCGCGCTGGAGAGTTTCCGCGCCGACATCCTGCCGGGGCTGGACGGCCAGGGCCGGTACCGCGGGCTGATGGTGGCGAACGCGCTCGCCATCGCCCTGCGCCAGATCGAGGCCGGCGACGCCCCGCTGGAGGCCGGGCGCGCCCGGCTGGCGGCGATCTATCCCGGTGAGGTGTCCGGCCCGGCGCGCCTTGCCGCCGACATCCGCGCCGGAACCTTCGATCCGGGCAGGCCCGGGCATGCCGCCGTGGCCGCCCATCTGCGCGCGCTGGCGCGTGACAAGGCCGCGGAGAGCGCCCCGCGCGCGCTCGACCGCCCCGGGCCGGAGACCTGAGCCATGCCCCTGCCGTCCCAGCCGTGCCCCTGCGCACCCGGCGACGCCGTTGCGCGCGGGGACAACCCGCCACCACCGCGGCCTGCGCGGCAGGGCGCGCGGGGCCCCCGCCGGCGCCATCCGCCCGGGCGCGAGCCTTGTCCGCCGGGGCGCCTCGCGCCCGCCCCCCTCACCCACGCCGGTGCACCCGCTTTGCGCCCGAAGGAGCCCTCAGCCATGTCCCTGCCTGAACAACTCCGGGGGCGGCTGCGCCTCCCCGTCGTCGCCGCGCCGATGTTCCTCGCCTCCGGGCCGGACCTCGTGGTGGAGACCTGCCGCGCCGGCGCGCTCGGCACCTTTCCGGCGCTGAACCAGCGCAGCACCGAGGGCTACGGCGACTGGCTGTCCGAGATCGCCGCCCGGCTGGCGGAGATCGCGGCGGCCGGCGGCCCCGCGCCCGCGCCCTTCGGCGTGAACCTGATCGCGCATCGCACCAATCCGCGCCTTGCCGCCGACCTGGAGATGACCGTGCGCCACAAGGTGCCGGTGGTCATCACCTCGCTCGGCGCGGTTCCCGAACTTGTGGAGGCGGTGCACGGCTACGGCGGGCTGGTGTTCCACGACGTGATCAGCCTGCGCCATGCCCGCAAGGCCGCGGTGGCGGGGGTGGACGGGATCATCGCCGTCTGCGCCGGGGCGGGCGGGCACGCCGGGCGGATGAGCCCCTTCGCGCTCAGCTCCGAGATCCGCGCCTTCTTCGACGGAACGCTGCTGCTGGCCGGGGCGCTCAACACCGGGGCGCACGTGGCCGCGGCGCGCGCCATGGGGGCGGATCTGGCCTACATGGGCACCCGGTTCATCGCCACGCGCGAGGCAATGTCGCCGCCCGCGCACAAGGCGATGATCCTCGCGGCCAGCGCCTCGGACGTGCTCTACACCGACCGGATCAGCGGCGTGCACGCCAATTTCCTGCGCGACAGCATCCTCGCCGCCGGGCTGGACCCGGACGCGCTGCCCGCGCACGAGGGGCTCGACATGGCCGCCGACGTGAAGGCCTGGAAGACCATCTGGTCCGCGGGCGAGGGCGTGGGCGGCATCTCCGACCTGCCCGGGGCCGCCGCCCTGTGCGCGCGCATCGGCGCGGAGTATCGCGCCGCCCTGGCCGGGGTGCTCGCGGATCCGTGATCCGGGGCGCCGGTCGACGTCCGCTCAATGCTATTTACCCCGGCGCGGCCCGGCCTATGGTTTTCCGGGCGGCGCCGCACTGGCGGGCGCCGGAACAAGGGGGGAAACCGGGATGGACCTGGGGCTCGTCGGCATCCTGCTGTCATTGTGCCTGCTCATGTATCTCGCGTATCGCGGGATAAACGTGCTCATTCTCGCGCCGCTGCTGGCGCTGCTGGCGGCGCTGCTGAGCGGCGGAACACCGCTGCTCGCCACCTACACGCAGGTGTTCATGGCCGCGCTCGGCGGCTACGTGATCAAGTATTTCCCGCTGTTCCTGCTGGGCGCGATCTTCGGCAAGCTGATGGCCGACAGCGGCTCCGCCCGCGCCATCGCGGAGTGGATCGTGGGGCGGCTGGGCGGGCAGCATGCCATCACCGCGGTGGTGCTGAGCTGCGGCGTGCTCACCTATGGCGGCGTGTCGCTGTTCGTGGTGGCCTTCGCGGTCTACCCCATCGCGAACGAGCTGTGCCGGCGCGCGGAGATCCCCAAGCGGCTCATCCCGGCGGCCATCGCCCTGGGCTCCTTCACCTTCACCATGACCGCGCTGCCGGGCACCCCGGCGATCCAGAACGCCATCCCGATGCCCTATTTCGGCACCACGCCCTTCGCCGCGCCGGTGCTGGGCACGCTGGCGGGGCTGATCATGTTCTTCGGCGGCACGGTCTGGCTGAACCGCCGCGCCGCCGCGGCCGCCGCGCGGGGCGAGGGCTACGGCGCGCACAAGGCGGTGGCCGCCGACGCGCCGGACGAGGACGCGACCGACACCCCGCCCGGCTTCGCCGTGGCCATCGCGCCGGCGGTGGCGGTGATCGTTCTGAACGCGCTGTTCACCTATGTGGTGATCCCGTGGATGGACACCTCCTACCTCTCCGAGGCGCGCTTCGGGGCCACGGACATCTCCGCCCTGCGCGGCATCTGGGCGATCATCGCGGCGCTGCTGCTCTCCATCGTGCTGCTGATCGCGCTGAACCGCACCCGCCTGCCGCGCCTGAAGGACAGCATCAACACCGGCACCATGGGCTCGCTGCTGCCGGTGTTCAACACCGCCTCCGAGGTGGGCTACGGCGCCACGATCGCGGCCCTGCCGGCCTTTGCCGTGGTGCGCGACGCGGTGCTGGGCGTGTCCTCGAACCCGTTGGTCTCCGTGGCTGTGGCAACCAACGTGCTGGCCGGCATCACCGGCTCGGCCTCCGGCGGCATGTCCATCGCGTTGCAGACGCTGGGCGCGCAGTTCATGGAGCTGGCCCAGGCGCAGGGCATCGACCCGGGGCTGATGCACCGGGTGGCGGCGCTGTCCTCCGGCGGCTTCGACGCGCTGCCGCACAACGGCGCCGTCATCACCCTGCTGGCCATCACCGGCCTCAACCACAAGCAGTCCTACGGGGACATCTTCGTGGTCGCGGTGCTGATCCCGGTGCTCGCCACCATTCTGGTGATCCTGCTCGGCTCCCTCGCGCTCTTCTGACCCGCGGGCGGGGCGGGGCTGTGCGCCCGGGCCTGTCCTGCCCCGTCCGGGGGGTGTAGAGCTGTGGGGAGCCTGCTCGCCACGGCCGCGCGGCGGGCTATGTGAACGCCGGAAAGACTGCCAGAAAGCGAGCCTGCCTTGTCCAGAGACCTCAGAGACCCCCTTGATCCGGAACGTGATTTCTATGTGGGCGAGCCGGGCAAGGGGCCGGAACTGGTGTGGTATGTGGATTACACCTTCCGCCACGCCGACCGCGGCCGGGCGGTCATCCTGCGCGCCATGGAATATCTGGGCGAGACCGGCGCCGTCATCGCCATCCGCCAGAACCCCGCCGGCTCCCGCCGGCCCGAGAGCGAGTGCGCCGCGCGCGCCGCCGTGGCCTCCGGCCTGCAGCAGCGCTTCCTCGACATGCATGCCGCCCTCACCAGCCATCGCGGCAGCTTCGACCGCGCGGCGATGATGGCGCTCGCGCGCGATCAGGGCCTGGACATGGAACGCTTCGAGGCCGATTTCGACTGCGCGGAGACGGCCGAGCGCATCGCGGCGGACAAGGCCTCGGCCGCCCGGGCCGGGGGGAACATGACCCCGCTTCTGTTCATCAACGGGCGGCTCTACCTCGGCGCCTGGGACGAGGTGGAGCTGATCGAGGCGGTGAAGCGGCCCCTGGGCCTGCGCGTGCGCCTCGCCGCGGACGATTTCTTCCACTGGGCCGCCTCCGGCGGGCTGGTGCTGCTGCTCGCCACGCTTGCCGCGCTGCTGGTGGCCAACATCGGCCTTCACGATGCCTACGAGCAGGTGCGCGACACGGATTTCGGCTTCACCTGGGACGGGTCGGCCTTCGCCCTGCCGCTGGAGCAGTGGATCAACGACGGGCTGATGGCGGTGTTCTTCCTCATCGTGGGCATCGAGATCAAGCGCGAGCTGGTGGACGGAGAGCTGTCCGACCCCGCCCGCGCCGCGCTGCCGATCATCGGGGCCATCGGCGGCATGGCCGCGCCGGCGCTGATCTACACGGCGTTCAACTTCGGCACTGAAACCGCGCATGGCTGGGGCATTCCGATGGCGACCGATATCGCCTTCACCCTGGGACTGATGGCGCTGCTGGGCCGGCATGTGCCCACCTCGCTGAAGATCTTCGTCTCCGCCCTCGCCATCGCCGACGATCTCGGCGCCATCCTGGTGATCGCCGCCTTCTACGGCGACGGGCTGGAGACCACGCCGCTCGTGGGCGCCGTGGTGGTGCTGGCGGTGATGGCGCTGCTGAACCGCACCCGGGTCTATGCCCGCACGCCCTACCTGATCCTGGGCGTGGTGCTCTGGGGCTTCGTGCATGCCTCGGGCCTGCATGCCACGCTTGCCGGGGTGCTCACCGCCATCGCCATCCCCTCGCGGCGCAGCGGAAACCTGCACGGCGTCGCCGCGCAGACCGCGGCGGTGTTCGAGGCCGAACTCGACGACCGGGAGGAGGAGCGCCCCACCGTGCGCGACGGCACGCTCTCCATTCTGGAGAACGCGCTGGAGCGGCTGCGCGAGCCGGGCGTGCACCTGCAGCGGGCGCTGGAGAGCTGGTCGACCTTCCTGATCCTGCCGCTCTTCGCCTTCTTCAACACCGGCATCGCCATCGGCAACGCCAGCTTCTCGATCTCCTCCCCGGAGGTGCTGGGGGTGGTCTGCGGCCTGGCCATCGGCAAGCCGCTGGGCATTTTCACCGTGTGCTGGGTGTCGGTGAAACTGGGGATCACCCGGCTCTCGCCGGAGATCCGCTGGTCGCAGATGCTCGGGGCGGGCTGCCTTGCCGGGGTGGGCTTCACCATGTCGATCTTCATCGCGGCGGCGGCCTTCTCCGGTGAGGAGCTGGAGGGCGTGAAGCTCGCCATCCTGCTGGCCTCCACCGCCTCCGCCGCCGTGGGCATGGGCATCCTCTGGGCCGTGCGCCGGCGCAACTGAGCGCCAGGGCGGCAGGACGACAGAGCGGCGGGGCGGTGGGGCGGCAGGACGACGGAGCGGCGGGGCGACCGGCCGACACGTCGACTGAACGCGGCGGGACGAGTGCGCGGCGGGGCGACTGAACGACGTGACGAAGCCGGGGCCGCGACGCCCGTCACCCGCCGAGTGGGGGGAGACGGCGCGGTGCACGGCGGTTTCCGATGCCCCGCATCACGGGTGCGGCGTCGGGCGGTCCGAGGCATCGAGCAGGCCGCCTCGCCCGGCCACCGGGGGCGGTTCTTCGCCCGCCGGACGGCATCGCGCCGCGCCCGGGGGCCGGGCACGGCGCGGTATCGTCTCGGGGCCGTCAGGCCGGGGCGCGGCGGCTCACCAGCTGGTGACGACGGCGCCCTGGTACTTCTCCTCGATGAAATCCTTCACCGCCTGGGAGTGGTAGGCGTTGATCAGCGTCGGCAGCCAGGGTGCGTGGGTCTCCTCCGAACGCACGGCGATGACGTTCACGTAGGGGCTGTCCTTCGGCTCCTGCGCGATGGAATCGACACCCGGCTTCAGCCCGGCCTCCATCGCGTAGTTGGTGTTGATCACCGCGGCGTCCACGTCCTGCAGCGAGCGCGGCAGCTGGGCGGCGTCGAGTTCGAGGAACTCGAGGTGCTTCGGATTCTCCGTCACGTCCAGCGGCGAGGCGGCGAGGCCGGCATCGTCATCCACCCCGATGTAGCCCAGGCTCTCGAGCAGCAGCAGCGCGCGGCCACCGTTGGTCGGGTCGTTCGGGATGGCGATGGAACCGCCGTCCGGCAGGTCGTCGAGCGAGGTGAGCGTGTTGGAGTAGACGCCCATCGGGTAGTTCACCGTGGAGGCGACGGAGACGAGGTCGAAGCCCCGGTCGCGCACCTGGTTGTCCAGATAGGGCTGGTGCTGGAACGAGTTGGCGTCGAGGTCGCCGTCCGCCAGCGCCTGGTTGGGCACCACGTAGTCGGAGAATTCCATGATCTCGATGTCGAGACCCTGGGCCTTCGCCACTTCGGCGACCTTTTCCATGATCGCGGCATGCGGCCCGGGGGTGACACCGACCTTGATGGTCTCGGCGGCGGCGGCACCGGCCAGCAGGCCGAGCCCGGCGGCGAGGGCCGCGCTTCTGAGTGCGGACATGTCTGCTTCCTTCCTTGGAGTCAGCGGCCCCGGTTCTTCGGGGCCTTCTTGTCGAAACGGCGTGCCAGCATCTCGCCCGCGGTCTGCACGAGCTGGACGAGCACGATGAGGATGAGCACCACGGCGGCCATCACCTCGGGCATGAAGCGCTGGTAGCCGTAGCGGATGCCGAGGTCGCCCAGCCCCTTGCCGCCCACGGCGCCGACCATGGCCGAATAGCCGATCAGGCTCACGATGGTGAGCGTCACGCCGAGCGCGATGCCGGGCAGGGCCTCGGGCACCAGCACCTTGCGCACGATCTGCATCGGGGTGGCGCCCATGGCGCGGGCGGCCTCGATGAGCCCGCTGTCGACATCGCGCACCGCGTTCTCGATCAGCCGGGCCACGAAGGGGATGGTCGCCACCGTGAGCGGCACGATGGCGGCATTGGTGCCGATGGAGGTGCCGGTGACCAGCCGGGTGAACGGGATGATCGCCACCACCAGGATGATGAAGGGCGTGGAGCGCGTGGCGTTCACGATGAGCCCCAGCACCGCGTTCGCCGCGGGCGCCGCCATCAGCTCGCCCCGGCGCGAGACGGCGAGGAAGATGCCCAGCGGCGCCCCCACCAGCGTGCCGATGAGCGTGGAGATGGCAACCATGTAGAGCGTCTGGAGCGTGGCCTCCATCAGCAGGTTGATCAGGTTAGCGGACATGGCCCAGCACCTCCGTCTTCAGTCCGTGGTCGTGCAGGAAGGCGCGGGCGGCGGCCAGCCGCTCCGGCGTGGCGTCGATGGAGACGATCAGGCTGCCGAAGGGCCGCTCGCCGATCTCCTCCACCGCGCCGGCCAGGATGTTCACCTCCAGCCCCAGCGCCGAGCCGAGCCGCGCCAGCACAGGGTCGGTCGCATGGCTGCCGGTGAAGGTGACCTGCAGCACCGCGGCGAGGCCGGGCGCGTGCTCCGGCACCATCCGCTCGGAGAGGAACCGCGGCATCACCACCCCGGTCACGCCCTTCAGGAAGGAGCGCGTGGTGGGATGCGCGGGGTCGGAGAACACCGCGTAGGTCTCCCCCGCCTCCACGATCCGGCCGGCCTCGATCACCGCCACGTGGGAGCCGATGTCGCGCACCACGCCCATCTCATGGGTGATGAGCAGGATGGTGAGGCCCAGCTCGGCGTTGATGCGCTTGAGGAGGTCGAGCACCTGGCGGGTGGTCTCCGGGTCGAGCGCCGAGGTCGCCTCGTCCGACAGCAACACGTCCGGCCGGGTGGCGAGCGCCCGGGCGATGCCCACCCGCTGCTTCTGGCCGCCGGAGAGCTCGGCCGGGTAGCGGCCGGCCTGCGCCTCCAGCCCGACAAGCTCGATCAGCTCGCTCACCCGCGGCCCGATCTCGGCGGCCGGAACCCCGGCGATTTCCAGCGGCAGGGCGATGTTCCCCGCGGTGGTGCGGCTGGAGAGCAGGTTGAAGTGCTGGAAGATCATGCCCACCGAGCGGCGGATGCGGCGCAGCTCGGCGGTGCCGGCGGCGCCCACGTCATGCCCGTTCACGATGACCTTGCCCTCGGTGGGGCGCTCCAGCCCGTTGACCATGCGCAGCAGGGTGGACTTGCCCGCGCCCGAGCGGCCGATGATGCCGGAAATGGCCGCGCGCGGCACGTCGAGGTCGATGCCCTCCAGCGCCATCACCGCTCCGTCGCCGCCCTTGCGGGCGAAGCTCTTGCCGACGCCGCGAAAGGAGATCGCCGCCTGGTCGGAAATGTTCTGTGCTTGCATGGCCTGCACGGTCCTGTTCCGGTGCTCCGGGCCTGCCGAAGCGCTGTTCATCCTGGGCGTTTCGGACCGGCCGGCCCGGACAGGGCGGCGGCATCCGTCGCAATCGGCGGTGGATACGCCCCCGCCTTCCGGTGTGCAAGTGCGAAGGCGCCGGCAGAGGCACGCGGCCGGGCAGGCGGGGCGCTCCGGCACTCCGCCCGCCGCCCTGCCGAACGCCGGGAACAGGGGCCTGCACGCCCGCGCCGCCGGCGGAATCACGCCCGCGGGCACCCGCTTTTCCCGAACGACGGTGCCCGCGCGCCCCGGGGGCGCCTGCCGCCCGCCGGCGCGGGATCGCGGGGGGTTTGCCGCAGTGCGGAACGGCGGCGCCTCGTGGCCCCTTGCCAAAGCGGGTCCGGCGTGGATATCAAATGTGTGCCCGCACGCATTCGGGCCGACCTGCGCCGGAGGCAATCCGGCAATCCTCCTGCTCCGCGAGGCAGGGCCCACTCTCCCGGCGCTGCGTGGCAGGTCGCAGCGACATCAGCAATCTCCCGCGCCGCGCTCCCCGGACGGCGGGAAAGGATCCGCCCATGACAGACCAGCCCGGTCTCACGCGCCGGCTTTCGCTCACCATGGCGACGGCCTGTGGCCTCATCGCCGCGAACCTCTACTACGCCCAGCCGCTGATCGGGCTGATCGCGCAGAGCCTCGGCATCTCCATCGCCCATGCCGGGCTGATCGTGACGATGTGCCAGGCGGGCTACGGGCTGGGGCTGCTGTTCCTCGTGCCGCTGGCGGACCTCACCGAGAACCGGCGGCTGATCCTCGGCGTGCTCGGCGTCGGCATCGCAAGCTCCGTTGGCGTGGCGCTGGCGCAGACACCGGGGATCTTCCTGTTCTTCTGCCTGCTGCTCGGTCTCGGCTCGGTCTCGGTGCAGATGCTGGTGCCGCTCACCGCGCATCTGGCGAGCGACGAAACCCGGGGCCGCGAGGTCGGCAAGGTGATGAGCGGCCTGCTGCTGGGCATCATGCTGGCGCGCCCGGCCTCGAGCCTGATCACCGAACTGGCCGGCTGGCGCACGGTGTTCGTCCTCTCCGCCGTTGCGATGACGGCGATGGGCGTGGCGCTGTGGCGGCGGCTTCCGGTGCATCGGCCGCGGCCCGGGCCGGGCTATCTGGGCCTGATGCGTTCCATGGCCGGGCTGGTGGCCGAACATCCGCTGCTGCGCCAGCGCGCCCTCGGGCAGGCGTTGATGTTCGCCTCCTTTTCGGTGTTCTGGACCACGACGCCGCTGCTGCTGGCCGGGCCGGACTATGGGCTGAGCCAGGCGGGGATCGCGCTCTTCGCCTTCGCGGGGGTGGCGGGGGCGGTGGCCGCGCCGCTGGCCGGCGGCTGGGCGGACAGGGGCCATGGCCGGCGCGGCGCGCTGGTGGCAATGACGCTCGGGGTAGCCTCCTGGGGGCTGAGCCATGTCGGCGCGCCGGGCACGGCGCTGGGGCTGGGCCTGCTGGCGCTGGCGGGCATCGTGCTGGACTTCGGCGTGCAGGCGAACCTCGTCGTCAGCCAGCGCGAGATCTTCGGCCTCGCCCCGCATGCGCGCGGGCGGCTGAACGGGCTCTTCATGGCGACATTCTTCATCGGCGGCGCCCTGGGCTCCGCGGCGGGGGCCTTCGTGTTCAGCCATTACGGCTGGGGGCCCACCTCGGTGCTGGGCCTCGCCGGCCCGGCGGTGGCGCTGCTCCTGCGCCTGCGCGCGCGGGACACGGAACCGGCCTCCGCCCCGGGCTGAGGCCGGACACGTCGCACCGCCACACCCGCCTTCGAGCGCGCGGCCTTGTCGCCGCCGACCCTCTCCGATGAGCGCCGGCGGCAGTGACGCGGGTGCAGGCCAGCGGCGGGAGGGGGGTGCAGAAGCTCCCGCCGCCGGGCTCGGGAGCCCGCCGCGGCGCGGACCGATGCGCCTGGCGGGCCGGCGGTGCAGGGCCGGCCCTGACCTCAGGGTCGGCGGCAGGCCAGCCGACCGGCCCTCCGGGCGGTTCACCTCAACCGCGTGGTGCAGCGGCCAGGGCTTCGAGCCAGAGGGCCACGGCCTCGGCGCCGGGGTCCTTGTGGCCCTTCGCGCGGTCGCCGAGATAGGACGACCGCCCGAGGCGCGGCTGCATCTGGGCCGTGCGCTCCGCGCCCTCGCGCGCCGCCTGCGCCACCGCCGGGAGGCCGGCGCCCTCCAGCGCCGCGTCACGCGCGGGGGCGAGGGCGTCGACCATCGTCCGGTCTCCCGGCGCCGCGCCGCCGAGGCCGCAGAGCGCGTCCACGCCCGCGGCGAAGGCCTCGGCCCAGCCGTCCGGCCTGCGGTCCAGCGCGGTGGCCGCCGCGGTGCACAGGATGGCATAGAGCGGGCCCGAGGTGCCGCCGATGGCCCGGCGGATCAGCGCGCCGCAGTGCCGCAGGGCGGGCCCGGGGGGCAGGGCGGCGAGGGCGGAAGCCTCGGCCTGCACCGCCTCCGCCGCCGCGGCGAGGGAGCGGCCGATGTCCCCGTCTCCCACCGCCTGGTCCATGCGGGTGAGCTCCGGCTCCGCGTCGCGCAGGGCGGCGCAGATGGCGCGCAGCCCGGCTTCGAAGCGCGGTCCGGCCGGGGCACCGGAAGCCGTGGCGGCCATGTCGGGCGCGGGCGGTGCGGGCAGGCGGCGCGGGACCATGGGCGTGGCGGGAAGCGCCTGCCGGGGCCAGGCCGGGGCGTCCACCGGCAGGTCCAGCGCCGCCTCGATGCCGGTGTCGCAGCGCAGCAGGGTGAGCGAGATGCCGGCCATGTCGATGGCGGTGAGGAAGGTGCCGCACCAGGCGCGCGCCACCTCGAAGCCGCGCTCGGCGAGCAGGGCCAGCGCGTCACCGGCAACGATGCTCTGCTCCATCACCGGCGTGGCGCCGAGGTTGTTGACCATGAGGGCCAGCCGGGTGCCGGGTGCGAAGCCGCGGTCCGCGATGATGCGCTCCAGCAGGGTGGCGACCAGCTCCCGGGCCGGGCGCAGCGTGGTGCGCTCCACCCCCGGTTCGCCGTGGATGCCGAGGCCGAGCTCGATCTCCTGCGGGCCCAGCTCGAAATTCGGGGTGCCGGCGGCGGGCACCGTGCAGGGCGACAGCGCGACGCCCATGGTGGCCATGCCCGCCACGGCCCTCTCGGCCAGCGCCGTCACCTCGGCGAGGGAGAGGCCGGCCTCGGCCGCCGCACCGGCGATCTTGTGCACCAGAACCGTGCCGGCGATGCCGCGCCGCCCGGCGGTGTGCTCGGCCGCGCCGAGGGCGGCGTCATCGGTCACGATCACCATCTCCACCGCGATGCCCTCGGCGCGGGCGATCTCGGCGGCAAGGCCGAAGTTCAGCCTGTCGCCGGTATAGTTCTTCACGATGAGCAGCACCCCGGCGGGGCCGGAGACGGCGCGGATGGCCGCGAGCACCGCGTCGGTGCCGGGGGAGGCGAAGACATCGCCGGAGACCGCCGCCGTGATCATGCCGCGCCCGACATATCCCGCGTGGGCCGGCTCATGCCCCGCGCCGCCGCCGGTGACCAGCGCCACCTTGCCCTCGGCGCGGAAGGCCTCGATGTCGGCGCGCAGCACGGTGGTCTCGTCGCCCAGCAGGGCGAGCGAGGGGGTGAGCGCCACGAGCCCGGAGAGGGCGTCCGGCACGATATGGGGAATGTCGTTCACGAGTTTCTTCATCGGGTCTTTCTTTCCTGCCGCCGCGGGATGCGCTGCGGGTCCGGGCTGCCGCGCGTCCGGGCGGGGCCCCGGGGCGGAGCATGGCGGGCCGGGCGGCCGGAGGCCAGCCCCGTCCCGGCCCCGAGGGGCCGCGCGCACTTGCACATCTGCACGGGGCAGCTAGCGCGATCGGCGGCGGGGGAAAGCGAAAGGCGCCCCCCGCGGACCGGGGAGCGCCCTTGCAGATCCTGGCCGTGTCGCCGCCGGCGGGGGCCTGTCGGACCGGGGGGAGGAGAGCCCGCCGGTTCGCCCGCCGCGTGACACGGCCCGGCGCGGCCGGAGCCGACGCCGTCTCAGTCGGCCCAGAGGGCCTTGTCCTGCGCGTCGAAATACATCGTGCGCTCCGGGTCGAAGGCGAGGCCGATACGGTCTCCCGGGCGCAGGCTGGTGTCGCCGACATGGCGGACATTCACCACGCCCAGCGGGCCGCAGTCGATGAACAGCATCACGTCGGCGCCGAGGTACTCGGCCACCTCCACCGTGCCGGAGCACTGGCCCTGGCCGGGCTCGACCAGCGAGATATGCTCCGGGCGGATGCCGAGCTGCGTGGCGCGCGCCGCATGGGCGGGCGCCGCGGCGCCGCCATGGCCCTCCAGCGCATAGGCCGCGCCGGAGACGGCGCAGGGCATCACGTTCATCTTCGGGCTGCCGATGAACTGGGCCACGAACAGGTTGTCCGGCCGCTCGTAGAGGGTGCGCGGGCTGCCCACCTGCTCGATCTGCCCGGCGGAGAGCACGACGATCTTGTCGGCGAGCGTCATCGCCTCCACCTGGTCATGCGTCACGTAGATCATCGTGGCGGCCAGGTCGCGGTGCAGCTTCGCGATCTCGAAGCGCATTTCCACGCGCAGCGAGGCGTCGAGGTTCGACAGCGGCTCGTCGAACAGGAAGGCCGAGGGCTCGCGCACGATGGAGCGGCCGATGGCCACGCGCTGGCGCTGGCCGCCGGAGAGGTCCTTCGGCCGCCGGTCCAGCATCGGTTCGAGCTTGAGCACCTGCGCGGCCGCGTCCACCTTCGCGGCGATCTCGGCCTTCGGCGCGCCGGCGGTCTTCAGCCCGAAGCCCATGTTCTCGCGCACGGTCATGTGCGGGTAGAGGGCGTAGGACTGGAACACCATGGCGAGGCCGCGACCCGAGGGGGGCTCGGCTGTCACGTCGCGACCGTCGATGCGGATATGGCCGCGGCTCACCTCCTCCAGGCCCGAGATCAGCCGCAGGAGGGTGGACTTGCCGCAGCCCGAGGGCCCGACGAAGATCACGAACTCGCCGTCCGCGACCTCCAGATCCACGCCCTTGATGACCTGGGCCGCGCCGAACCATTTCTCGACGGCTTCCAGACGGATGGCACCCATTTTCTTATCCTTTTACCGCGCCTGCCGAGAGGCCCTGCACCATGAAGCGTTCCAGCCAGACGAAGATCACCATGATCGGCACCGTGGCGATCACCGCGCCGGCCATCATCAGCTCGCGCGGCAGCTCCGAGGAGTTGAGCGAGGCCACGCCGCGGGGCAGCGTGAAGATGCCGGGGTCGTCGAGGAACATGAAGGCGAAGAGGAACTCGTTCCAGGCGATCATGAAAACATAGAGGCTCACCGAGGCGAGCGCGGGCAGGCTGAGCGGCATGGTGATCTTCGCGATCACCCCGAGCCGCGAGAGCCCGTCCATGAGGCCGGCCTCCTCCATCTCCGCCGGAAGGCCGCGGAAATAGCCCTGCAGCATGTAGAGCGCCACGGGAATGGTGGTGGCCGGGTAGACGATGAGCAGGCCGACGAGCGTGTTGCGCAGCTCGAGCTGGCTGAACACCGTGTAGAGCGGCAGTACCAGCACGATGGCCGGCACCATGTAGATGAGCAGGATCGAGCGCGCGAAGGCCTCGCGGCCCCGGAAGCGCAGCCGCGCCACCGCATAGGCGCCCGGCACCGAGATCAGCAGCGTGAGCACCACGGTGGAGAAGGACACGATGCCCGAGTTCAGCAGGTAGGTGCCGAAGTTGAACTTCGTGAAAAGCTCCGTGTAGCTGGAGAACAGCCCGTCGCGGGTGATGTCGATGGAAAAGTCGAGCGGGTTCTCCAGCAGCGCCGCCTGGGATTTCAGGCTGGTCATCACCATCACGTAGAAGGGCAGGGCCACGAACACGCTGAACACGATGTAGCCCGCGCCCTTGGCGATGCGGATGATCAGCCGCTCGAAATCGTAGCGGCGCAGGCGGCCGGGCACGGCATCGCCGAGGCACATCCACAGCGACTGGCCGGTGAGCCCGGCGAAGAGCAGCAGCGCGAGCGCCTGCCACAGGGTGCCCTCGCCAAGCGGCAGCCCGAAGGGCGCGCCGAGCGCGGCGGCGACCAGCACGACGAGCGCCGCCGCCATGGCCCCCCAGCGCCGGGTCCCGCCGGAGAGCACCAGCGTTGCCGCGGCGCCGCCGAGCCCGGCGAGCATGCCGGCGAGCAGCGGCGGGCGCGCCGGCAGCCCGGTGACGAGCGCCAGCGTGACGCCGATCACCGCCATCCACAGGAAGCCGAAGACCACCCCGGCCAGCACGGCCGCCGTGGTGCCCGAGGCAAAGCCGAAGCCGCCCCGGGCGATCATCGAACGCGAGGAAGTGGTCATGTCAGCCCTCCTTCGGCGAGAAGCGGAAGAACACCAGCGAGAAGGCCAGCAGCACGAGGAACACCACCACGGCCACCGCGGCGCCGGCGCCGATGTTGGACAGGCCGATGGCCTGTTCGTAGACGTTCACGGTGAGGGTGCGGGTGCCCGCCGCCCCGCCGGTGAGCAGGAAGATGTCGTCGAACTTGTTGAAGGTCCAGATGAAGCGCATCAGGAACAGCGTGGCCAGGATGGCGGCGAGCTGGGGCAGCGACAGGTACCAGAACTGCTGGAAGGGCGTCGCGCCGTCGATCTCCGCGGCCTCGTACATGTCGGTGTTGATGGACTGCATCCGCGCCAGGATGAACAGGAAGGACAGCGGAAAGTAGCGCCAGGCCTCGAACACCACCACGGTGGTGAGCGCCATCGGCATCTCGATGGTGTAGCCGAGAACCGAGACCGACCCCATGGAGGTCTGGCCGAGGAAGTTGATCGGGCCGTGGCTGGCGCCGATCTGCTGCAGGATGGCGTTCAGCGCGCCGGAGTTCGGGTCCAGCAGCGTCACCCAGGTGTAGGCGACGGCGATGACCGGGGCCACGTAGGGAAACAGGAACAGCCCGCGCAGGAAGGCGCGGCCCTTGAACGGCTGGTTCAGGAGCAGCGCCCCGAAGAGGCCGAGCACCAGCGCGCCGCCGGTGCCGAACACTGTGTAGGAAATCGAGGTCCACAGCACGGCCCAGAATTCGTCGGCGTCGAACACCTTCACGAAGTTCTCGGTGGTGAAGGTGAAGTTGGTGAGCGGGTTCTCGCCCGAGCCGGTGATGGTCGGTGCGGAGCCCTCCAGCAGGCTCTCCGGGTCTTCCACCGCGCGGTCCGGCACGAAGGCGGCCTCCAGGCGCACCCGGTCGCTCGGCTCCATGTCGCCGATCACGCAGGTGAAGGCGGTGGCCTCCACCGTGCAGCGCGGGTCGTCCACGGTGGCGGTGAAGCCCTCGGGGATGGTGTCGGAGAAGTCCACGTTGCGCAGCGGCAGGTTGGGCGAGGAGTTGCGGGCGGTGTAGATCACCTCCACGGCCTCTCCCGCGGCGACGCCGTCACCGCGCACGCGCTCGTTGATCGTGGGTTCGGGCGGGCGCAGGTCCGCCAGCCCCACGGGCTTGGCGCTGATCCAGAAATTGGCGATCAGCGGCAGCAGCACCATCAGCGCCACGATGGCGAAGGTGGGGGCGAGGAAGGCCCATGCCAGGCGCGCCTCGCGCCTGGCAAGCGGGCCCGCCCCCTTCGGCGGGCCTTTGTGTTCGGACATGGTCATGTCGATCCGTTTCAGAGGCCGGAGATGCCGTCGTTGATCTGCTCGACGGCGGTGTCCGCGTCGATCTCGCCGTCGATGAAGCGGCGGGTGACCTGGTTGATGACGCCCGAGTTGATGATCTTCGAGGCGGTGGCAAGCGCGCCTTCCTCGACACCCCAGCGCTTGGCGGTGTTCAGCCCGTCAACCAGCTCGTCGATGACCTCCTTGGGGTAGAGATCGGCCAGCGGTGCCTTGCGGTCCACGCCCACGGGCAGCTCCGACCATTCCTTCACGAACTTCTCCGGATCGTCCTCGGTGCCGCGGCGCACCGGGAACTGGCCCTCGGGGCCCACGGAGAGGGTCTGCGCATAGCCGTCGCCCATCGCGTATTCCACGAATTCCATCGCGGCATCCGCGTTGGCCGAGGTGGTCACGCCGAAGTACTTGATCTCCGCCCAGGTGGCGCCTTCGGGGTTCGAGGGGCCGGAGAGCGTGGTCACGATGCCGGTCTTGTCGGCAAGCTCGCGGCTGGTGGGGTCGGAGGTGATGGTCGGCGGCGCGCTGTCGCGCAGGCCGGCCAGCTCGTCGAGGATGTAGGGCGACCACAGGATCATCGCCGCCTTGCCGGCGAAGTAGATCTCACGCGACTGCTTCCAGTAGAGATCGCCCGGAGGCGAGGCTTTCGCGAGCACCTTGTAGAACTCGAGACCTTCCTTCAGCTTCTCCGGGTCGAAGCCCACGCTGCCGTCCGCCTTGATCGGGGTGGCGCCATTGGCCAGCAGGATGTGCTCCAGCGCCTGGTTCATCGAGTTCTCGTCGATCTTCGTGGCGGCCACGAAGCCGTACATCTCTGGCGGGTTCGAGAGCTTCTCGATCGCGGCCTCGATGTTGGCGTAGCTGTTGGGCGGCTCCAGGCCGTTCTCCTCGAACAGGTCCTTGCGGTAGACGACCATCTGGGTCCAGCCGTCCACCGGAACGGCGGCATAGTCCCCGTCGATGTCGGTGGTGGCAAGGGCGCCGGGGGCGAAGGTGTCCGCGCCCAGGTCCTCGACGATCTCGGTGTCGGAATCGATGTCCAGGATGCCGGCCTCGGCCCAGGGCTGCACGTATTGCAGCGTGGTGTAGATCACGTCCGGCAGGTCATTGGCCGCGAAGGCGGCGGTGGCGCGCTTGCCCAGGTCGCTCTCGGTCACCGGGATGATCTCGACCGTGTGGCCGGTCGCCTCGGTGAAGGACTCCGCGAGGGCCTGCTGCTTGGCGAGGCGCTCGGGCTGCTCCTCCGTGGTCCAGAACCGGATCTGCTCAGCCAGGGCTGCGTTGCTGGTGAGCGCGCAGGTGGCAACGAACAACGGCAGGCGGATGTGTCGGAACAAGGTCATGTTGCTTCCTCTCCTGTGGTGTTTTGGTTTGATATCAGGCGGCGGAACGTTTGAGCCGCTCCGCCAGGGCTTCGGGCGTGAGCGTGGGCGCACCGAGGGTGGCCCGGTCGACGAATGTGGCCGGCCGCAACCGCTGCAGCAGCGCGGCCGTGGTGCCCTGCAGGAGCGCGATCAGCATTTCCGCCGTCCAGGCGCCGGCGTTGCGCGCGTCCTGCGAGAAGGTGCTCAGCGGCGGCTGGTGGAAGGCGGCGAACTGCACGTCGCCATAGCCGATCACGCTCACCTCGCAGCCCGGCTGCAGCCCGGCGTCGCGCAGCGCGTGCATCACGCCGAAGGCCAGCACATCGAGGCCGCAGAGGATGGCCGTGGGCGGCTCGGGCAGGGCGAGCAGGTCGCGCGCGGCCGCGGCCCCGTCGGCCGAATCGAGCCCGGCCTCGATGACCAGCTCGCCGTCCAGCCCGGCCGCGGCGGCTGCCTCCCCGAAGGCCTCGCGCTGCAGGCGGGCGAAATTCACCTCCGTGGGCGCGCAGATGAAGCCGATGCGCCGGTGTCCCAACCCGACGGCGCGGCGCACCGCCTCGCGCATCGCCGGCCCGCAATCGATGTCGAGCCAGGCGAAATCCTCCGGGCTGCGGGTGCGCCCGTAGCACACGAAGGGAAAGCCGGTGCGGTTCAGGAAGGCCACGCGCGGGTCGTCCGTGAGGGTGCGGGTGAGGATCAGCCCGTCCACCTTGCGCCCGGCGATCAGCCGCTCGTAGGTCGGCTGCCAGTCCTGCGCGGAGGGGGAACTGGCCACCAGCAGATCGAGCCCGCGCTGCTCCAGCACCGCCGTGGCGCCGCGCAGGAACTGCACCAGGAAGGGGCTGGAGATGTCCAGCTCGTCGCCCGGCAGCACGATGCCCACCGTGTCCAGCCGGCCGCGCTTGAGGTTCCGCGCCGCGCTGGAGGCGGTGTAGCCCAGCGAGAGGGCGGTGCGCGTCACCCGCTCCCGCGTGTCTTCGGAAATGTCGGGATAGCCGTTGAGGGCCCGCGAGACGGTGCTCTTCGCGAGGTTCAGTTCACGGGCGATCTGGTCGATCGTCACGTTTCTCCGATGCGTCGCGATGGGAGCCTCCTCTGGTGCTTTTCCTCCGCGATCTGCGCCGCGGCCTCTTGATGGCGCAGACCATATGTTGACAGTATGGGGCGCGCAACGAAACTTTCCGAAACCGTATCCGGGAGTTTCGGAGCCTGACAGGATGAGAGGAGAGAACGCTCGTGAATGCCCATGGCAGCGACACGCCCGACAGCGCGAAGACCGGCGGAAAAACCCCGGTGAGACAGCGGCTTGAGGCCCTTCTGGCCACCATCTACCCCGCAGGCCAGACCGCCTGGCTGATGGGGGAGCTGGAAGGCCGCCTGGCCCGCGGCAACCATGCCGCCAGCCGCCCCGCCCCGAAACAGATCGACGAGTCGGACGTGGTGCTGATCACCTACGGCGATTCGGTCCTGGACGGGGACACCGTGCCGCTGACGGCGCTGAAGGCCTTCATGGAGGGCCCGGCGCAGGGCATGTTCAGCGCCGTGCACGTGCTGCCCTTCTACCCCTGGACCTCGGATGACGGCTTCTCCGTCACCGATTACCGGGCGGTGGACGCGAAGCTGGGCGGCTGGGCGGAGGTGGCCGACCTCGCCGCGCATCACGATCTGATGGCGGATGCGGTGGTCAACCACATCTCCGCCGAGAGCGCCTGGTTCGAAGCCTTCCGCGCCGGCGAAGAGCCCTACACCGGCTACTTCAGCACCCGCGACCCGGCGGAGGACCTCTCCGCCGTCACCCGCCCGCGCGCCACGCCGCTGCTCACCCCGGTGGAGACCGCCTCCGGCGTGAAGCATGTCTGGACCACGTTCAGCGCCGACCAGGTGGACCTGGACTACGCGAACCCGCAGGTGTTCCTGGAAGTGGCGGACCTGATGCTGTTCTACGTGGAGCAGGGCGCGCGCCTCATCCGGCTGGACGCCATCGGCTTCATCTGGAAGGAGCCGGGC
Organism: Paroceanicella profunda; assembly: GCF_005887635.2. Lineage (GTDB taxonomy): Bacteria > Pseudomonadota > Alphaproteobacteria > Rhodobacterales > Rhodobacteraceae > Paroceanicella > Paroceanicella profunda. Next base: position 168,037 of record NZ_CP040821.1, read on the forward strand.
ACCAGCTGCATGCACCTGCCCCAGGCGCATGGCATCATCCAGGCGATCCGGATGATCCTCGACCATGTCGCCCCCGGCACGATCCTGATCACCGAGACCAACGTGCCGCATGCCGACAACATCAGCTATTTCGGCGACGGCACGAACGAAGCCCACATGGTCTACCAGTTCCCGCTGCCGCCGCTGGTGATGCATGCCTTCCTGAACGGGGACGGGACGAAGCTGAAATCCTGGCTCTCCACGCTGGAGCCGGCGCCGGGCGACGCGACCTTCTTCAACTTCCTCTCCTCGCATGACGGGGTGGGCCTGCGCCCGGTGGAAGGGCTGCTGGACAAGGCGGAAATCGACGCGATGGTGGAACACGTGCGCGCCGGGGGCGGGCAGGTGTCGATGCGCGCCACGCCGACCGGCGAGTCTCCCTATGAGCTGAACACCACTTATCTCGACGGCCTGTCCCGCCCGGGCGACAGCGCGCAGACCATCGCGGCGCGGATGCTGGCGGCGCAGAGCATCCTCGTGGCGCTGGCCGGGGTGCCGGCGGTCTACGTGCACTCGCTGCTCGGCTCGCGCAACGACACCGAGGGGCTGGCGCGCACCGGCCGGGCGCGCTCGATCAACCGCGCCAAGCTGGACCGGGCGGCGCTGGACGCGGATCTCGCCAATCCGACCAGCCTGCGCGCCCGCGTCTTCGCCGGCCACCGCGCGCTGCTGGACCTGCGCCGCAGCCTGCCGGCCTTCCACCCCAAGGCGGCGCAGGAGGTGCTGGAGAGCGCCCCCGGTGTCTTCGCGCTGCGGCGCGGCGCGGGGGAGGACGCGGTCTGCGTGCTGGTGAACCTCACCGACGCGGCGTGCGACGTGCCCCTTCCCCAGGCGGCAGCCGGGTTCGCCCGCCTGCTCGACCCGACGGGCGTGGAGGCCCTCTCCGGTGCGCCCGGCGCCACGATCGCCCTGCCGCCCTACGGCGTGCGCTGGCTGACCGCGCGCTGAACCGACCCGCCCGGGCCCGCGGCATCCGCCGGCCCGGGCCGCTGCTCCGCCGGCTGCCCTGACACGGGCAGCCGACCTTCGCCCCCCCCGCACCGCGCCCGCACAACCGCGCCCCCGGCCTGCCCGCGCGCGCCCCCCGCGCCCCGGCCCCGTGCCCCCGCCCCCCGACAGCCTGGCCGCGATGCCCCTTGTGCGCCGCGGCGCGGAAGGTGATCTTCGGGCGTTGACTGTCCGCGAATATCGAATACCGTATACGCTACCAATTTCCGGGCAGCGGCGAGTCGCTGCCTTGATTCTGAGCAGACAAGCCACCTCGGAAAGGGTAGCCCGCCATGAAGTTCACATTCGCCTTCGCGTTGTCGGCTGTTGCGCTGGCCTCCGCCGTCAGTGCCCGGGCCGACGAGGCCACCCTGCGGGCCGCCACCTTCACCACGATCAACACGACCTGGGGCGCGCCGTTCAAGCTGTTCGCCGATCACGTGAACGAGGTGGGCAAGGGCGAGGTGAAGATCGACATCATCGGCCCTGAGGCGCTGCCGGCCACCGAGCAGCCGAACGCCCTGCGCGACGGGCTCATCGACATCGCCGTCACCGTGCCCGGCCACTACAAGCAGATCGTGCCGGAGGCGAATGCGCAGGATCTCTCGAACATGCTGCTGGAGGAACAGCGCGCCTCCGGCGGATACGCCCTTCTGCAGGACGTGATCCGCCAGAAGCTGGGCGCGGAGATGCTCACCTCCTACGGGCCGGGGGTGAAGTTCCACCTCTACCTCACCGAGGACATCGCCTCCGCCGCCGACCTGGACGGCATGCGCATCCGCAGCCAGCCGCTGTTCAACCCGTTCCTCGCCGCGCTGGGGGTGAGCCCGATGACCCTGCCGATCCCGGATGTCTACACCGCGCTGGAACGCGGCGTGGTGCAGGGCTACGCCTTCCCCGCCTGGGGCATCCAGGACCTCGGCTGGGACAAGATGACCCGGGTCCGGGTGGAGCCCGGCTTCTACAACGTCGTGGTGAACGTGATGATGAACGAGGCGCGCTGGCAGGGCCTCACGCAGGCGCAGCGCAAGGTGCTGACGGACTCGGTCGCCTGGTTCGAGACCACCATGCAGGGCTACATGGCCGATCTCTCCGAGCAGAACGCCGCCGCCCAGGATGCCGCCGGCATCAAGGCGGTGGATCTCGGGGCGGATTTCGCCACCCGGGCGAGCGACGTCTACTGGGACGAGCTGGAGAAGATCAGCCCGGACGCCATCCCCGCCCTGCGCGCGAAGCTGATGAAGTGAGCGCGATGGCCCCCCTGCAGCCCGTGACCCCGGCGGTGCCGGCCCGCTGCCGGCGCGGGGCGAGGGTGTCATGATGGCCCTCGCCCGCGCATACGCGCTCTTCGTCGCCGCACTCGCCTGGGTGGCGGGCCTGCTGATCTGCTTCCTCGTGGTCGCCATCGGCGCCGAGGCCATCCTGCGCAGCCTCGGGCTGGGGGTGATCCGCGGCGTGGTCGACCTCTCCGAGCACGCGATGTTCAACATCGCCGTGCTGGCCGCGCCCTGGATCCTGCGCCACAACCTGCACATCCGCGTGGACGTGCTCGTCACCCACCTGCCCAAGCGGCTGGGGGAGGCGGCGGAGCTGCTCACCAGCCTCACCGGCCTCGTCACCTGCGCGGTGATCACCTGGTACGGGGTGCGTGTCTTCGCCACCTCCTGGAGCCGGGGCGAGCTGATCTTCAGCGAGCTCATCATCCCGGACTGGTGGCTGCAGTGGCAGATTCCGCTCGCCACCGCGCTGCTGGCGGTGGAATTCGCCCGGCGGGTGGCGCTGGCCGCCCGTCCGCTCCGCTCCGGGCGCGCGGGCCCGGCCGAGCCGATGGCACCGCGCATCGAGGACGGGATCTGACATGGTCGAATGGCAATTCGCACTGCTGGTGATGTTCGGCGGGGTGGTGGGGTTCCTGCTGCTCGGCCTGCCGGTGGTCTTCTCCTTCCTCACGGTCAACATCATCGGCGCGCTGATCTTCCTCGGCGGAGACCTCGGCCTGCTGCAGATGGTGCGCAACATGCGCTCGGCGGTGGCGCAATACGCGCTGGTGCCCATCCCGCTCTTCGTGCTGATGGGCGAGGTGATGCTGCACACCGGCATGGCCGCACGCTCGATCAACGCGATCGACCGGGTGATCTCCCGCGTGCCAGGCCGCCTCTCCATGGTGGCGGTGATCGGGGGCACGGTCTTTTCCTCGCTCTCCGGCTCCACGCTGGCGAATGCCGCCGTGCTGGGCAAGACCCTGCTGCCGGAGATGCGCGCGCGCGGCTATGCGCCCACCATCGCCATCGGGCCCATCCTCGCGGTGGGGGGCGTCGCGATGCTGATCCCGCCCTCCGGCCTCGCGGTGATGCTGGGCTCGCTGGCGCGCATCTCGATCAACGACCTGCTGCTGACGGCCATCGTGCCCGGCATCCTGATGGCCATCGCCTTCTTCGCCTACATCGCCATCCGCTGCCGGATGAACCCGGCCCTCGCGCCGGCCTATGAGGTGGAGGCGCTGCCGCTGCGCGACCGCCTCATGCCGCTGGTGAAATACGTGCTGCCACTGGTGGGCATCTTCGTGGTGGTGGTGGGCAGCATGATGACCGGCGTGGCCACGCCCACGGAATCCGCCGCCCTGGGGGTGATCGCCTCGGTGATCGCCGGGGCCTGCTACCGCTCGGTGACGCTGGCCAACATGAAGGAGGCGGTGATCGAGACGCTGAAATTCTCCGCCATGATCCTGTTCGTGATCTGCGCCTCGGGCACCTTCAGCCAGATCCTCGCCTTCTCCGGCGCAACCCAGGCGGTGGCCGATCTCGTCACCACCTTCGGGCTGGCACCGCTGGCGATGACGGTGGCCATGCTCTCGGTGCTGGTGCTGCTGGGCTGCTTCATGGACCAGGTGTCGATGATGATGCTCACCCTGCCGGTGTTCATGCCCATCATCGCCGCCACGGGCATCGACCCGCTGTGGTTCGGCGTGCTGATGCTCATCGCGCTGGAAATCAGCCTGTGCACGCCGCCCTTCGGCCTGCTGCTGTTCGTGATGCAGGGCGTGGCGGGGCGCGAGACGCCGATCTCGACCATCTACGCGGCGGTGGTGCCCTTCCTGATCCTCGAGTTCGCGGTGATGGCGCTGCTCGTCATCTTCCCCGGGCTCGTGCAATGGCTCCCGGACCTGCTCCGCTGAGCGGTGTCTCCCGGGGACGGGAGCGACCTGCCCCCGCAGGCCCGGCCTGCGGGGGGCTTTTCAGGGCGTTGCGGCCTGCCGCCCGATGCGCGCCAGCGCCAGCCCCGCTCCGGCACCGAAGAACAGCCCCCCGGTGAGCCGGTGGCGCAGCGGCCCGAGCCGGGTGAGCGCCGGGCGCGCCCGCTCGGCGCAGGTGACCCAGAGCAGGTCGCCCGCCAGCATCACCGCCAGATGCACCGCCGCCGCCTGCACCAGCCCGGCGGCGCCCGCGTCCGGGCCCACGAACTGCGGCAGGAACGCGGCGCTGAACAGCAGCGTCTTCGGGTTGACCGCCGCCACCAGCAGCCCGCGCAGCAGCAGCCCGGCCGAGGGCCGCGGCTCCTGCGCCGGCATCTCCGCCGCCGCCGCGCCCCGGCGCCATGACCGCCAGCCGAGCCAGAACAGGTAGGCCACCCCCAGCCAGCGCAGCCAGGAGAAGGCCCCGGCCGCGTGCTCCAGCAGCGCCGCCAGCCCCAGCGCCACCAGCACGAGCTGCAGCCCCACGCCCAGCGTCGTGCCGAGCACCGTGGCGATGCCCGCGCGCTGCCCGTGCCCGAGAGTGGTGGCGATGATGAGGGCGACGTTCGGCCCGGGAAGGGCGACGAGCGCCGCCGTCGTGCCGGCCAGCGCCAGAGCTGCGTGAAGATCCATGCGTCCGCCTCCGATGAATGGGGTCCGTCCCCAGTCTGGCACGACATCGCGCGCCGAGCCAGCCACCTGCGCGCGGGCGGCAGCGCTCGGCGGAGACGGCCCCCCCGGCACGACCACCTGACCGGCCCGCGGCCTCCCGCCGGGGGCGCCAGGGCTCTGCAACCCACCGGCCGAGGCGGGGGAGAGGACGGGGCGGACCGGGACTCCGGGGGCCCCATCGGGGCGCTTTCGTGAACCGGCGGCAGGCGGACCGACCGGCTGGGCTGTCAGGACCCTGCAATGTGGAGCGCATGTCCCCGCGGGGCCGGGACGTGGCGCGGAGCCGCAACGGGCGGGCCAGGCGCGCGCACGGGGAGAGGCGGATCGACGTGCCCGACGGCGCGCGCAGGGGCCCTCGCGCAGCAGACCGCTCGCGGAGCCGGCACGGGCGCAGGTGTCGCCGTGTCGCGTGGGCCGGAGGGGGACTTCCCCTCGGGGGCATCGAGCCCCGTCGGGAAAGGGCCGGCGGGGCCGGCCGGCGCCCGGCGGTGCGCGGGTGCACGATGGCTCCGGACCGGCGTGCACCCGCGCGCCGGGCCCGGCCTCACCGGAGGGCGTGACGCTGGCGCGTCCGATCGGGCCTCGCTGGAGGGTGTGGCGCAGACGCGTCCGGCCGGGTCGCGCCGGGGGCCGTGACGCAGGGCGCGCCGGGTCAGCAGGCCAGCAGCAGGGCCTGGAGCGCGTCGGCGGGCATGGCTTCCGCCAGCGCCAGCATCAGGAGGATGCGCAGCTTGTTGGGCGCGAGCGATCCGCCCGAAAGAATGCCGTCTGCGGTGTTGTAGGCCTGCAGCGGCACGCGGCCGCGCGGGGCGCGGGAGCTCTGGACGACGGTGACCCCGGCCGCCACGGCGCGTTTCAGCGCGGCGCGCTCGCCCGGCGTGCAGCGGCCCGGGGGCATTCCGGCACTCACGATGGCCCGGGCGCCGGCGGCGATGAAGGCATCGATGGCGGCACCATCCGCCCCGGCGTGAGAGAAGGCGATATCGACCCGGGGCAGGGCGCGCGCATCGGCCGGCAGGGCGAAGCGGCGCGGGCGGGGCGGGGCCTGGCGGGCGAGGCGCAGGGTGCCGTCGGCCTCGACGAGGCCGAGGGGGCCGAATTCGGGCGCCTCGAAGGCGTCGAGGGCGAAATTCGCGGTCTTGCTCACGTCACGCGCATCGAAGAGCGTGGCGTTCATGCTCAGGCAGGCGCCGGGCGCGAGGCGTCCGCTCGCCGCCGCGGCGATGGCGGCGCGCAGGTTCGGGCCCGCGTCGGAACCTTCGGTGTTGGGCGGGCGCTGCGCCCCGGTGAAGACGACCGGCAGAGGGGCCGCGCAGGTGAGCCAGGTGAAGAACGCCGTCTCCTCCATCGAGGCGGTGCCGTGGGTGACCACGATGCCCGAAAGGCCCGGCTCCGCCCCCCGCGCGGCGATCTCCGCGCCGAGCGCGCACCAGTCGGCGGCGGTGATGCCGGTGGAGGGCAGGGTGCGGAAGGAGTGCGGCACCGCCTCGACACCGGGCAGGCCGGGGGCGAGCTCGGCCAGCACCTCCTCCACCGGGCGGATGATGCCGGTGTCCCCGTAATCCACCCAGTCGCGCGCATGCGCGCCCATCATCGCGAAGGTGCCGCCCGCGCCGATGACCGCGACGCGCCGCGCGCTCACGCCGGCGCCCCGGCGAGGGCCACGAGAACCGCCTCGCCCTCGACGCGCACGGCATAGGTGGGGGCGTCCTTCTCGGCCGGGTCGCCGGCGGGTTTGCCGTTGCGGTAGTCGAAGAGCCCGCCGTGGAGGGGGCACTCGATGACGCAATCCTCGGTGTCGCAATAGCCCTCGGAGAGCCAGGCCTGGCCATGGGTGCACAGGTCGTCGAGCACGTAGAACTGCGCGCCGTCGTTGATGACGCAGAGCCGCTTGCCGGCGGCGGTGAAGCTGCGGGCCTCGCCCTCCGGCACGTCGCCGGTGGCGCAGAGGCGGGTCCAGTCGCTGTCGGTCATACGGTCTCCGTCGGGGCTGTGGCGGGGGCGTGGAGCGGGCGCAGCGCGCCGGTGATCTCGCGCGCGGCGGAAAGGCCGTGGCGGGTGCAGTACTCGGCGATCCAGTCCACCGCCTCGGTCATCGTGTGGGGGTGGATGAAATTCGCCGTGCCCACCTGCACGGCCGTGGCCCCGGCGAGCATGTATTCCACCGCATCCTCTCCGCAGGTGATGCCGCCGCAGCCGATGACCGGGATGCGCACCGCCTTCGCGCACTGGTGGACCATGCGCAGCAGGATGGGCTTTACCGCCGGGCCGGTGAGCCCGCCCATCACGTTGCCGAGGCGCGGGCGCATGGTCTCCGCGTTGACCGCCATGCCGAGGATGGCGTTGCCGACGATCAGGGCCTCGGCCCCCGCCTCCTCCGCCACCCGGGCGAAGACGGTGATGTCGCCCACGTTGGGCGTGAGCTTGGCCCAGACCGGTGTGCGGGTGGCCGCCACCATGCGCTCGATCACCTCGCGCGTCGCCTCCGGGTCCATTCCGAAGGCGCGGCCGTCGGCCTTGAGGTTGGGGCAGGAGATGTTGGCCTCGATCGCGGCGATGCGCGGGTCGGAGATATAGGCGGCGAGCTTGCCGAAATCCTCCGCCGTATCGGCCGAAACCGAGGCGATGAGCGGCGCGTCGCAGGCCGCATAGGCCGGCAGCGTATGCTCCAGCAGGTAATCGGGCCCCTTGGAGGGGATGCCGATGGAGAACAGCGTCGCGTCGCGATATTCCGCCACCCGCGGCGGCAGGGTGCCCTGGCGCAGGTCCGGCGTGATGGTCTTGAGCACGATGGCGCCGAGCCGGCCCATGTCGATCACCTGCGTCATGCCCTCGGCAATGGTGCCGGAGGCGGGCATGACCGGGTTCTTCAGCGTGAGCGAGCCGATGCGGACCGAAAGGTCCGGTGCAGTGGAGCTTACCATCCCATGGCCTCCTCGAGGGTGAAGACCGGGCCGTCCCAGCAGACCCGGCGGTATTCCTCGCCCCCACCGGGCAGCGCCACGGGGATGACGCAGGCGTAGCACATGCCCAGGCCGCAGCCCATGTGCTGCTCCAGCGCGATCTCGCCGGTGATGCCCCAGGAGCGGGCGAGCCCGCGCGCGAGGCGGAACAGCCGGTTGGAGCCGCAGGTGGCGATGTAATCGAAGGCGCGCTCGTCGTGCAGGGCCGTGAGGTGCGGCTCCATCTCCTCCGGGGCGGAGGAGCCGTCGGTGTCGACCACCTCGATCACCCGGGCGCCGGCGGCCGCAAGCTCGGCGCGCGACATCACCAGCTCCGGGCTGCGGGCGCTGAGCACGGCGGTGACCGCGGCGCCGCTCTCCGCCGCGAGGCGGGCGAGCGGGGCCATGGTGGCAAGGCCCACGCCGCGGCCGAGGATCATCACATGGCGCGTGCCCTGCGGCAGGGTGAAGCCGCGGCCCAGCGGCCCGAGGGCGTTCAGCGTCTCGCCCGGGCGCAGGGTGGCGAGGCCGCGGGTGCCCTTGCCGGTGACCTTGTAGAGAAAGCCGATCTCGCCGCGGGCGCGGTCGATGCGGTAGATGCTCATCGGGCGGCGCAGGAAGGGCTGGCCGGCCTCGGTGGCGGGGCAGAGCAGGTGGAAGAACTGCCCGGCCCGGGCGCGCAGGGCGGCCTCCGGGGCGCGGGCGATCATCAGCCGGTACTCGGCATTCACCGCGTCATTGGAGACGATCTCGCAGAGCGCCTCCTCGATGGGAAAGCCGGCGCGCGCCTCGGGGGCGGGGCTCAGGGCGGTGTCGGGCATCAGAAGGACTCTCCGGCAGGGATGAGGCAGCGCAGCGCCTCGGGCGTGTCGGCAAGGGAGATGGCGTGGAGGCTCTCGAAGCGCATCGCGGCGATGCGCCAGCCCTCGGGAAGCTGTGCCCAGCTCTGGGCCACGCGGCCGGTGAGCAGGACCACACGGCCATCCGCCTCGCGGATACCGAGCTCGAGGAGCCGCCAGGAGGCGGTGGCGGAGCCGCCCTCCACCCCGATCAGCGGCTGGCCGTAATGGTGGGCGGTGAACTGCCAGGGGCTCACGCGGAAGAAGGCCTCGATTGCCGCGCGGCCCTGTCGGTCACCGCCGAAATCGCCGCCCTGCCAGAGGGCATCGGGGGCGAAGCAGGCGGCCTGACCGGCGGCGGCACGGTCGATCTCCGCCCGGGCCCGCTTCGCGCGCAGGGCGGTGTATTTCGCATCGGCCGCGGTGGCGTAGCGCTCCATCACTTCGGCGATGGCGGCGCAGGCCTCCAGCCGCGCGAGCCGCTCTTCCAGCGTCATCCTGCCGCCCTCACCCGGTAGAGGAGCGCGCGGCCCTGGGGCACGAGCGCCCGGCGCGCCCCGGCGGGGATCAGCGCGCCCTGTCCGGCGGAAAGCGCGTGGCGCGCGCCGTCGCAGGTGAGGGTGAGCGCGCCTTCGAGCACGGCAAGCATCTCCTCGGGGCCGGTGGCCTCCGGCGCCTCGGCTTCGAGCCAGCCGAGATCGACCGAGAGGGAAGCGCCCTGCGCGTGGTAGGGGGCGGCGCCCAGGCCGGACTGTTCGACGCGCGGGCCGCTCATGCTTTCTCTCCCATCGGGTAGAACACCTGCGAGGCGCCCTTGGCGCCGTATTCGGCGCGCGGCGGGGTCACCACGTTGAGGCGCAGGCACATGCCCTCGGCGTCGAAACTGTTCACGCCCGAATGCGGCGCATCGGCGGGCATGATCATCACGGAGCCCGCCTCCAGCGCCACCGTGCTCTCGGGCGCCGCCCCGTCCGGGCCGAGGCCCACGGTGCAGCCGCCGCGCAGCTGCAGGGTGGCCTCTTCGCCGTGCGCGTGGGACTTCGGCGGGATGTCCGAGCCCTTGGCGGCGCGGAAGTTCACCACGCCGACCGAGAGCGCGTCACCCACGACGGACTGCATGTAGAGCCCGTCCGCGACCACCTCGCGCAGGCCTTCGGTGAAGGAGAAGATCTGACAGCTTGCCATCCCGGCCCCCTCAGAGCGCCGGGCGCAGGCGGTGCGCCTCGTCGGGCGCGAAGCGCTTGGACTCGTAGCCGTCGATCACGGTGGCCTGCGGGTCGTAGGACTCGATGGCGGGTGCCACCTCGGCCAGCGACATCAGCATGTAGAAGAGGTTCTTCGTGGGGGCGTCCATCGCCTCCGGGTCGGGGAAGCCGTTCGCGTCGATATGCGCGGTCATCGCCTCGACATGCGGCAGCACGGCCTCGGCGAAGGCCTTGATCCCGGGGAAGGGCGAGGTGACCCGGCGCAGGTTGCGCAGGGTCTCGGTGGCAAGGCACCAGTCGGACCAGGGCTCCAGGTCGGCAAAGGCGGCGGGCAGGATGGCGGTCATCAGAGGATACCTCCGGCAAGGGCGGTCTGGCGGGCGATGTCGGGGTCGCGCCCGTCCTTCTCGAGGCCGGCGCGGATCATCCGCTCCACCACCACGGCCTGGTGGCGCACCATGATCTCGTAGTCCTGCAGGACCATCTCCTTCTTGGCGCGGGTCTCGGCGGCGGCCTGGGTGATCTCCAGCGTGGAGAGGTCCTCCAGCAGCACGTCGCGCAGCGCGACCTTCATGTATTCCTGGTAGAAGCGGCCGCCGGAGGTCTTCATCTCCGGGTAGTAGACGCGGGCCTCGAAGATGGTCTTGTTGTGCGCGATCGGCCGGAAATTGTAGGCCTGGAAGTAGTTCGGCCGGCAGGAGAGGTAGAAGTCCGGGAAGATCACGTTGATGTCGAAGGCCCAGTTCGGGTGGCCGGTCCAGTTCAGCGCCTTCGGCAGCTTGAGGTCGGAGAAGTCGAGCTTCGTGCCGTCCTTTGCCACTTTCAGCGCCTTGCCGGCGATGGCGCGCGCGGTGCCGGAGCCGGAGATCGAGTCTTCCGCGCCCGCGCCGCCGGTGGCGGCCTTGGGGTTGCCGTAGACCGACTTGGGGTTGCCCGCGATGGAGAGGCGGCGGTGATGGGCGCCGCAGACACCGTCGATCGGGTGGAGGTTGCCCTCCTCGTCCTTGTCGAGCGCGTCGGCGATGGAGCGGGCGTGCACGTAGCCCACGTGGTAGGTCTCCTGGAAGGCGTCGAGCGCGGTCTTCCAGTTGCAGTCGAAGACGGTGTTCCAGGAGTAGCAGGCGGTGAATTTCTCGAACGGGTAGCCGTCGAGCTCGCCGTACATCGGCTCCAGGAAGTCCTTCAGCGAGAGTTCCGGCTCGGGGTCGAGGCAGATGAAGATGAACCCGTGCCAGGTGTCCACGCTCACCGGGGTGAGGCCGTATTTCGACTTGTCGAGGTCGAAGAAGGACTTCTCGTCCGGCACGCCGGTGAGGCTGCCGTCGAGGTCATAGGCCCAGCCGTGGAACTTGCAGAAGAACTTCCGCGTGGTGCCGCAGGGCTCATAGGCCACGCGGTTCAGCCGGTGCGAACACACGTTGTGGAAGGCGCGCACCTGCTTCTTGCGGTCGCGCGTCACGATGATGGAGGAATCGAGCACCGGCATGTCGCGCACGAAATAATCGCCGGTCTTCGCGATCTCCTCCACCCGGCCGACATGCAGCCAGGTCTTCTTGAAGAGGTATTTCTTCTCCAGCGCGTACCAGGCCTCGTCGACGTAAGGCCCCACGGGAAGGTTGTCGCGGCCGAGCTCCGGGTAGCGGTCATGGAGGCTGGGTTTGGATTGCTGATTCATGGCATCACCTCGTGTTTGAGTATACCGTATACGTTATTCGCAGGTTTGCAAGCCCTGCGGACGGGCCGGCCGGGGCCCGCGCCGGATCAGTCGAAATCCTCCTCCAGCCCGTGGATGCGCGAGAGCACGTGCTCGGGCGTGAAGGGCTGGCGGCGCACGCTGGCGCCCAGCGGGGCGAGCGCGTCGTTCACCGCGCACCACATGGCGCCGAGCGCGCCCACGGTACCGGCCTCGCCCACGCCCTTCGCCCCGAGGAGGGACTGGCGGGTGGGGGTCTCGATGTGGCGCACCACGATGTCGGGCATGTCCGCAGCCATGGGCACCCGGTAATCTACCAGGCTGCCGTTGGTGAGCTGGCCGTCGGCCGAGTAGCGGCATTCCTCGAAGAGGGCGGCGCCGATGCCCTGCACCACGCCGCCGCGGATCTGGCCGTCCACCAGCATCGGGTTCACGATGCGCCCGCAATCATCCACCGCCCAGAAGCCCAGCACCCGGGTGAGGCCGGTCTCCGCCTCCACCTCCACATGGGCGGCGAGCACGCCGTTGGTGGCGAGGTAGGGCAGGTCCGGCGGCAGGAAGCTTTCGGTCACCTCCAGCGCGGGCGCGGTGCCGCCGGGCAGCAGGTAGGGGCGGAAGGCCACGGTCTCGGCAATCTCGCGGAAGCTGATCCGGGCGCCGCCCGGCCCCTCCAGCCCGCCTTGCGCGAAGCGCAGCGCCTCCTCGGGGCATTGCAGCAGCGGGGCGGCCACGGCGCGCAACCGGCCCGCCAGCCCGCGCGCCGCGCGCAGCGCCGCCTCGCCGCCGAGCGCCATGCCGCGCGAGGCCCAGGCCCCGCCGCCCACTGGGGTGGCGCCGGTGTCCCCCGCGATCATCTCCACCGCCTCCGGCGCCACGCCGAGGGTTTCGGCCACGATCTGCGCGAGGCCGCCCAGCGTGCCCTGGCCCTGGTCGGTGACGGAGGTGCGGCAGGTGAGGCTGCCGTCCGGCTCCAGGCTCAACCGGCAGGTTTCCTGTGCGGCCACGCGCACCTGCTGCGGCCCGTAGAGCTGCGCGCCCACGCCGGTGAGCTCGACGAAGGTGGTGAGGCCGATGCCCCGGTACACGCCCTCGGCGCGCAGGGCCGCCTGTTCGGCGCGCAGGCCGGCATAGTCCATCTCCGCCAGCAGCATGTCGAGGCAGGCGCGGGTGGTGAGGCTCTCGAGCACAACGCCGGTCTCGGTGGGGCCGGGGGTTTCGGGCGCCGCGCGGTAGTTGCGCCGGCGCATCTCGGCGGGGTCCAGCCCGCAGGCGGCGGCGGCCATGTCCAGCATCTGCTCCATGATCGCGAAGGCGATGGGCTGGCCCACGCCGCGGTAAGCCCCCACCGGCGCCTTGTTCTGGAACCAGGCCCGGGCGCGGGCGGCGTAATGCGGCACGCGGTAGGCGGCGGGGGCCAACTGGATGGCCTGCAGCGCATCGCCCACCGAGCCGCGCGGGTAGATCGAATAGGCGCCGAGCCCGGCGGCGAACTCGATCTCCAGCCCCAGGATGCGGCCCTCCGCGTCCACCCCCAGCCGGGCCTCGGCCTGGGCCTCGCGGGCATGGGCGTCGGCGAGGAAGCTCTCCAGCCGGTCGGCGGTGAACTTCACCCGGCGCCCGGTGAGCACCGCCAGCGCCACGGCGGCGATCTCGTCCGGCAGGGCGTGCAGCTTGCCACCGAAGGCCCCGCCCACGTCGGGGGCGATCACCTGCACCCGGCCCAGCGGCAGGCCGAACAGGTCAGCATAGATCTGCTGCATCTGGAACGGCGCCTGGTGCGACTGGTGGACGGTGAGCCGCCCCGTGCGTCGGTCGAACCCCGCATCCACGGCCCGGCCCTCCAGGCTCACCGCCGTCTGCCGCCCGAAGGAAAAGCGGTGGCGCACCACATGCGCCGCGCCCGCCAGGGCCGCGGCGGCGTCGCCGTATGCAATGCTGCGGTCCAGCGCCTGCTGCGGCTCCCAGGCGGCGGGGTCGAAGCCCGGCTCGAAGATGTCGGGCGGCAGGATGGCGGGGTCCAGGTCCTCGAACTCCACCCAGGCAAGCTCCAGCGCGCTCTCCGCGGCGCGGCGGCTTTCGGCCAGCACGGCCACGACCGGCTCACCCTGATAGCGCACGATCTCCCCCGCCAGCGCCTGCTGCGGCGGCGAGACATGCCGGGGCAGGGCGGCGAGGCGCGTCTGCCACGGCCCGCACACCGCTGCGAGATGCTGCGCGGTGTAGACGCCGGTCACCCCCGGGGCGGCGCGGGCCTCGTCCAGCTCCGTCGCCAGGATGCGGGCATGGGCATGCGGGCTGCGCAGGAAGGCGACATGCGCGGCGCCGGCGGCGTCCAGATCGTCGGTGTAGCGGCCCAGCCCCTCCACCGTGCGGCGGGCGGAGGCGCGCGGGGCGGAGGCGCCGATCAGTGTCCGGTCAGCGGGCATCGGCGGTCTCCTCCCGGGCGCGGATCACGTCCATCGCGGCGTCCACGATGGCCTCGTAGCCGGTGCAGCGGCAGAAGTTGCCGGAGAGCGCGGCGCGCACCGCCCCGCGCTCCGGCGCCAGCCCGGCGCCGATCGCCTCGTGCAGCGTGGCGAGCATGCCGGGGGTGCAGAAGCCGCATTGCAGCGCGTTGCGCGCCACGAAGGCCGCCTTCAGCGCCCGGCCCAGCGGGTCGTCCAGCCCCTCCACGGTGCGGACCCGGGCGCCGTCGGCCTGCACGGCGAGCATCAGGCAGCCGCGCACCGCGACGCCGTCCACCTCCAGCGTGCAGGCGCCGCACACCCCGTGCTCGCAGCCCAGGTGGGTGCCGGTGAGGCCCAGCTCGCCGCGCAGGAAATCCGCGAGGCTGGTGCAGGCGGAGATTTCGGCATTGACGGGCCTGCCGTTCACGGCCATCTGCACGCGCACCGTTCCGGAGGCTTCGGGATCAGGGGTCATATCGCCACATTCCATTGGTCAGTCCGACGTATTCCGTATACTAAGAACGCAATACCCGGCCGGGGGGCGGCGTCGCAGGGGGGTGCGGCCCGCCGGAACCGGGGGGAAACGAGAGGAAACAGATGAGAAAAGCCATCGTCCGCGTCGCCGACCTGCGCCAGCAGGTCTACGACAACCTGAAGGAGCGGATCACCCGCGGCGAGTTTCCCATGGACCACAAGTTCCAGGAAATCAGCCTCGCGGAGGAGCTGGGCGTCTCCCGCACCCCGGTGCGCGAGGCGCTGGCCCTTCTGGTGCGGGACCGCATCCTGGTGCAGGCGGTGCGCGGCTTCCGCTTCCCGGAATTCGGGCCGGAGGAGATCGTCGAGATCACCGAGATCCGCCTGCGGCTGGAGCCCTACGCGGTGCGCCTCGCGGTGGAGGTGCTGAGCGCGGAGAAACGCACCGCACTGGCCGGGCTGATCCGCGGCGAGATCGCCCGTCACGGCGAGGCCGACACCTGGGTTGCCGCGCACCGCCGGGTGCGCGCCGCGCTGTTCGCGCCGGTGCGCAACAAGCGCCTGATCGAAGCCATAGCCCATTACGAGGACACCATTCATTTCATGCGCGTCAACACGCTGCAGGACGCGCGCTGGCGAGGGCTCTCGGTCGGCGGATCGGCGAAACTGGCCGATGCCATCGAGGCCGGCGATGCCGGGGCCGCCGAGGCGGCCCAGGCCACGTTGCTGGGGCTGGCGCGGGATTCCTTCCTCGCCTGGAGCGCGGAGAACGCCTGAGCGCCGGCCCGGGGCGGCCCCGGCCCCGGCCCCGGCCCCGGCCAGGCTCAGTCCGCCGAGAGCAGGGCGCGCAGCTTCGCGATCGGCTCCGGGCTCGCCTCGGAGAGCTCCTTCCAGTAACGGTCCGCGGCCATCTGGCGGAACTCCGGCCCGAAGTCGATCGAGGTGATGCCGGCGGCGGCCTGCGCCTCCAGGTTCTCCCGGGTCTTGTCCTTCGACCAGCTCTCCATGTCCTTCTCGAACCAGGCGGCGGATTCGGTCAGCACCTGCTGCTGTGCGTCTGTGAGGCTCTCGTATTTCGCCTTGTTCATCAGCACGTTGACGATGACGGAGTAGAAGCCAGGGTCCACCCGCATCCTGGTCATCTTGTCCCAGCCGAAATCCTGTATGCCCCAGACCGGCCAACCGTAGCCGTCGATCACGCCGCGCTCCAGCGCGGTGAACACCTCGGTGGGCGCGATGGTCATGGACTCGATGCCAAGCGCCCGGAACAGCGCGCCGTAGTTCGGCTGCGCGCGGATGCGCATGCCCTTGAGGTCCTCCGGCCCGGTTATCTCCTTCGTGGTGTAGATGTGGAAGGGCACGTTCACGCCGTAGGTGGTGAGGTAGGTGGCGCCGAAGCGTTCTCCCGCCAGCTCATCGAGATAGGCATAGGCGCCGGAGGCGCGCTGCTCGGCCAGCGTCATGTCGGTGAGCAACTGCGCGTCGCCCTCGATCATCTGGCCCTTGTAGTAGGCCGGCGGGATGGAGGCCATGTCGAGCACGCCGGTGGAGACGGCATTCGCCTGCTCGGAGGGCGGTATCGCCTCCGGCCCGCCGACGACGCGGATCTGCAGCACGCCCTTGCCCACCTCGTTCACATGGTCGACGAAGCGCTTGAACGGCTCGCCATAGGTGGTGGGCAGCGGCACGAAGACGCCGGCCTTGAGGGTGACCTCCTCGGCGGAGGCGAGCGTGGCCGTGCTCAGCAGAGCGGCCAGGGCGGCGGCGCAGAAGCTTGCGGTGGATGTCATGCTGGGATTCCCTGTTGGTGGTTCTCGTTTTTCAGATGGTCCGGCGGGCCGTCGGCCAACCGGGGAAGGCAACGGCGCAGCAAGGCGCCGGCCTGCAGGCGGCGCACCGCGGCATGGGCCATCGGCTCCATCTCCGCGGTGACGGCGGCGGTGATCTCGGCAATGCAGGCGGCGTCGAAGGGGCGGTGGAGGGCGATCTCCCGCGCGGCCGCGCTGGGGCGCGGGCAGGGCTCTGGGCCGAAGATCACCAGGTCCAGCGCCACCGTGCGCCCGCCCTCCGCGCGCCGGCGCGCGGCCAGCCCCACCTCCGGAAAATCGCCGTGGCGCCGGGCGATCTCGTCGAACACGAAGCGCTCGCCCGGGGCCGCCACGGGCAGGGAGACGCCGGTGAGCAGCTCGTCCTCGGCCAGATCGGTCTCGAACAGCCCGCTGTAGAAGCTGCGCGCCGGAACCGAGCGCGCCCCGCCCGGGCCGCTGATCTCCAGCAGCGCGTCGAGGGCCACGGCGCAGGCCGGCATCTCGGCGGCGGGGTCCGCGTTGGCGAGGCTGCCGCAGGTGGTGCCCCGGTTGCGGATCGCGGCGTGCGCCACATGCGGCATGGCCGCGGCCACGAGGGGGCAATGCTCGGCCACCAGCGCCGAGCCGGCGGTCTGCGCATGGCGCACCAGCGCGCCGATCAGCAGCCTGTCGCCCGCGCGGCGGATGCTGTCGAGCCCGGGAATGCGGTTGATGTCGATGACCAGCACGGGCGCGCTCAGCCGCATCTGCAGCGTGGCGACGAGGCTCTGCCCGCCGGCGAGGATCCTCGCGCCGGGGTGCTCCGCCAGCAACCGGACCGCCTCGGCCACCGTCTCGGGGCGGGCATAGCGAAAGGGGGGCGCCTTCATCCGGTCTCCTGCCTGGGCGTGGACCCCGCGGGCAGCGGGGAGGGGGTGGGAGATAAGGCCTTGCCGGCCGTGTCGGTTGAATATACCGTATACGCAATACGTTTCAACCGAAATCCGGAGCGTTTCATGGCCGAAGACACTCCCCGCAGGGACACCACGCTGGAAACCGTCGTGATCGTCGGCGCCGGGCATGCCGGAGGGCGCGCGGCGCTGCTGCTGCGCCGCCACGGATTCGCCGGGCGCATCCTGATGCTGGGCGCCGAACCCGCGCTGCCCTATGAGCGCCCGCCGCTCTCCAAGGGGTTCCTGAAGGGCACGACCAGCGCGGCCGACATGTCCCTGCGCAGCGCGCAGGACTGGGCGGAGGCCGGCATCGAGCATATCGGCGGCTGCACCGTGACCCGGATCGACCCGGAGAGCCGCCGTGTGACCCTGGCCGACGGCCGCAGCTTCGGCTTCGACCACGCGATCTGCGCCACGGGCGGCCGGGCGCGCCCGCTGGCCCTGCCCGGGGCGGAGGCGCTGCTGATGCTGCGCGACCTTGCCGACGCGCGCGCCCTGCGCAGCCGGCTCGGCTCCTGCCGGCGGCTGCTGGTGGTCGGCGGCGGGGTGATCGGGCTCGAGGTGGCGGCCACCGCCGCCGGGTGCGGCTGCGCGGTCACGGTGCTGGAGGCGGGGCCGCGGGTGATGGCACGCGTGCTGCCGCCGGAGGCCTCCGCCTGGCTGGCCGGGCTGCATGCCGGCAACGGGGTGCAGATCCGCACCGGGGTGACACTGGAGCGCGTCCTGCCGCGCGGCACCGGCATTGCGGCGCAGACCGCCGAAGGGTGATCGAGGCGGATCTCGGCCTCTGCGCCATCGGCATCCTGCCGGAGCCGGGGCTGGTCTCCGGCGCGCGTCACGGTGCCTCCCACGGGCTGCTCACCGATGAATATTGCCGGGTGGAGGGCGCGGGACCCCACGTCTATGCCATTGGCGACATTGCCGAAACGCCGAACCCCGTGCTGGGCCGCCCGCTGCGGCTGGAGACATGGCGCAACGCGGAAACCCAGGCCGCCGCCGTGGCCCGCACCCTGTGCGGCACCGCCACGCCGGCCTGCGAGACCCCGTGGATGTGGACCGACCAGTTCGGCTGCAACATCCAGGTGGTCGGTGTGTGGGAGGGCCGCGGCGAGAGGCTGTGGCGCGGGGCGCCCGGCGCGCCGGGATCGGTGCTCTTCTGGCACGAGGGGGGCCGGCCCCTCGGCGCGGTGCTGATCGACGCGGGCCGCGAGCGGCGCTTCGTCGAAGGGCTGGTGGCGGCGGGAAACCGGTGCGCCCGGAGGCCCTCGCCGACCCGGCGCAGCGGCTGAAGTCCCTGCTCCCGAGCGCCGTTCCGGCGGCCTGACCCGGCGGCGCCCCGCCCCTCCCCTCCCTCCCAAGCCGCAGGACCTCACATGCGCTTCACCCTCATCGCCCATGTCACCGCCACCGACCCTGCCGCGCGCCTCTCCGACGCCGGGCTCGCCCACACGCGGGAGGTGCTCGCCGCCACGCCGGGCGTGACCATGGCGAGGCTCTACACCCCGGCGACGGCGCGGGATCTCTACACCGACGACGGCCCCTCGCCGGCGCTGGCCTTCCAGCTCTACTTCGACGAGCTGACCGCGCTGGAGGCCGCCGCGGGCCCGGCCGGCCCCCTCCGGCGCTGGCCGACGGCTGGCGGGATCTGCCGGCGCCACGGTGGCGCACCAGGCCATGCTGGTGCGGGCCTTCCCGGTGCCCGAGCCGAAGCCGGGAGGCACGCCGGAGGCCTGTTCCTACCTCGTGCATTACCCCGGCGCGGCGGAGGACCTGAACGCCTGGCTCACCTACTACATCGCCCATCACCCGCGGATCATGGCCACCTTCCCGGGGTGCGCGAGATCGAGATCCTCACCCGGGTGGACTGGTGCGACGCCCTGCCCTGGCAGCAGCGCGTGGCCTTCATGCAGCGCAACCGGCTGATGTTCGACAGCCCCGCCGCGCTGGAAGCGGCGCTGCAATCCCCGGTGCGGCACGTGATGCGGGCGGATTTCGAGAATTTCCCGCCCTTCGAGGCAGCAACCTGCATTTCCCGATGTTCGCGGAAACCCTGACCCTGGCCGGCTGAACCCGGCCCGCTCCCGCCGCTCCGCGGCCGCGCGGGCCGGAGGCGGCGCTTGCGCCACGCCCGATGCCGTGCCCTGCGGCCGGCGCCGGAGCAGGGCGGGGTGACGGGCCGGTCCGCCGGCGCCGCCGCACGAGGCGGGGCAGCCGCGCCCCGCACGGGCCGGGCAACACGCAGGTTCGGTCCCGGGCGCCCTGCCGGGCCCGGGAGATGCGCGGCAGGTGTCGGAGACGGCGGGAGCGGGCCGGGTGCAGCCGGCGTGCGGGCCCGGTGGCTCAGCCGCTCACCGTCATCTTGTCGATGCCGTAGATCCGGTCCACCACGATCAGCGCCACCACCGCCAGCAGCAGTTGCAGCGTGCTCAGCGCGGCGATGGAGGGGTCGAACTGGTGCTCCATGTAGCTCAGCATCACCACCGGCAGGGTGTTCGTGTCCGCCGAGCCGAAGAAATAGCTCACCGGCAGGTTGTCGAAGGAGGTGAGGAAGGAGAACAGCGAGCCCGCCATGATGCCCGGGCGGATCAGCGGCAGGGTGACATGGCGGAACACCGCGAGCGGGTTCGCCCCGAGGATGGCGCCGCCTCCTCATAGGCGCGCGGCACGGAGCGGTACCCCCGCCACCGTGCGCACCACGTAGGCAGGCACACCACCGTGTGGGTGACGAGCAGCGCGGTGAAGGAGATGCCGATCCCCACCCAGGACAGGAAGAACAGCCCGCGAAGCGATCACGATCATCGGCATGGAGAGCGGCGAGAGCAGGAAGGTCATCACCGCCCCGGCCCAGCCGGCCCGGGAGCGGGCAAGGGCCAGGCAGGCCGGGATGCCGATGAGGCAGGAGAGCACGGTGGCGCCCACCGCCACCTCGAAGGACACGATCAGCGATGCGATGAACGGCTCGTATTCGAAGATGTGCCAGAACCATTTCAGCGACCAGCCGGGCACCGGAAAGGCCACGTAGGAGGCGGAGGTGAAGGAGACCACCACCACCACCAGGATGGGGGCGAGCATGAACACGAAGAAGACCACCACGAAGGCGAGCAGGCCGAGGGAGGCCCAGTCCGGGCGGGCGATGCGGGCCATCCTCAGCCTCCCTGCCGGCGCACGAGCCGGAGCTGCAGCCACAGGCAGACGAGGGCGATCACCAGCAGGATGGTGCTCATCGCGCTGGCCATGCGAAGTCGCGCGTGGTGTTGAACTGCTGGTAGATGAGCAGCGGCAGGGTCTGCAGCCCGCCGCCCAGCAGCACCAGGGTGACGAAACTGCCGTTGGCGATCATGAACACCAGGATCGCCCCGGTGCCCACCCGTCGAGCGACAGCGGCAGGGTGACCTCGAAGAAGGTGCGCAGCCGCCCCGCGCCCAGCGTCTGGGCCGATTCCTCCAGCCGCCGGTCCACCCCCTGCAGCACCGAGGCGATGGAAAGCACCAGAAGGGCACCACAATGGACCAGGGGCGGCGACGGCGATCTCCGGCGAGTTCAGCAGCCGCAGCGGCCGCTCGATCAGGCCGAGCTGGTCCACCAGCAGGTTGTTCACCAGCCCGCGCCGCGCGAACAGCACCTGCCAGCCGAAGGTGCGCATGATGATGGAGGTGAGCAGCGGCGCGATGAGGAGGAAGATCACCACTCCGGACCATTTCCCCGCCTTGCGCACCAGGAAATACGCCACCGGGTAGCCGATCAGCGCGAGATCAGCGTGACCCCGGCCGAGAGCGCCACCGTCTCGAAGATCACCCCGAGGTAGAAGCGGTCCGACAGCAGCTCCCCGTAGCGCGCCAGCGTGAAGCCGCCCTCCTCGCCCAGGAAGGAGCGGTTGCCGTTGTCGATGAGCGGCGCCACGAAGAACCCGGCGAGAAACAGCACCGCCGGCAGCACGAGCATCCAGGCCCGCAGCACGGGGCGCGGGCGGGGCGGGGCGGCGGGGCTCACGTCAGTCATGGCACGTGTCCGGAGTGAGGGCCCCGCGCCGGATGCGGCACGGGGCAGGGGCGCGGCGGACGGCGGCGGGGCTCAGCCGCCGATCTCGCGGTTCCAGCGGTCCACCCATTCGTTGCGCACCTCGATGATCTGCGCGTAGGGCGGGAAGACGGTCTTCTCCCAGGGGGTCACACGGGTGGCGAGCACTCGTCAAGGTGACGTTCTTGTTGGTGACGCCGTAGTTCATGATCTTGGCGAACTTCGACTGGTTCTGCGCGTCGAGCACCTCGTTCACGTAGTCCCAGGCCAGCGGTCGGCGTTCTTCGGGATCTGCACCGCGACACCGTTGAGCGAGCCGCCCTCCTCGGGGTTGATGAAGTCGATCCACTCCGCCCCGCTGTCATAGTGGTTCCAGGTGCGGCCGTCGAAGTAGATGCCGAGGTCCGCCTCGCCGGAGGAGAGGTGGTTGAAGAA